>NZ_JAUBTV010000081.1:0-18141 GCF_036705145.1 Microcoleus sp. B5-D4
GTTAGACTAAAAAAAGCTTTATGGCTTTGATTTTTGAAAAATACCAGTAAGATAATCACATCTGCGGAATGTGGGTTCTAATGAACAACTAATGGGAGCTGATCGCATTCTGTCCATTCGTAGAAGAAACACTCAAACAATGGCTTGGGCCAGGAGTAGCGATCGCCCTTTATCTCAACCAAAAAGCGATCGCTTCCCCAAAGAAAAGCGATCATTTTCCCTGAAATGAAAGAAAAATTCTTCAACAATGATTTGTCCCAGGAAAAGCGATCGCCATCATCCAAAATGACCAAATCATCCTCTGTGAAGGCTTCGGATTAAGAAATGTAGAGCAGAATTTACCCGTTACACCGGAAACCGTTTCCCCATTGCCTCTTGCACCAAAGCCCTCACCGCCATGACTATCGGCTTGCTAGTGGATGACGGTCAATTAGATTGGGATCGATCGATTCGAGAGTTTTTGCCCAACTGACAATTGCAATAGGAAACCTATTTTTTTTGAAAACAATCGGTCAACCCTTTACTGCGTGTGGGGTTGACCGATTGTTGTTGTCCCGTCAGGTCAAGCTTTGGTGTCAATAAGCTGAAATATCTCTGTAGGCAAACCGAGCCAAAAGCTTAAATTCAAAGGGGTTCAGGATTTTCGTTGCCCCTTGAACCCAATCGGCCCTTCTCCAGCATAAGTCATGCTGCCAGTCAGAGTTTTACCACCGTCATCAGATTTTAGGTTTAGTTCGACCACATTTTGGTTAGCGCGGGAACCGATCACCCATTTGCCTCCTGGATTCCAAGGTGCAGTAGCCCCTCCCCATTGGTTCTCAACTGTGTAAGTATTACTGTCAGAGCGGGTAGCTCGAAAGCCAATCGGCCCTTCTCCAGCATAGGTCATGGTGCCGTTGAGGGTTTGTCCGCCATCAACAGACTTAACATTGATAGCGACAACGTTCTGGTTAGTGCGACCACCGATCGCCCATTCACCTCCTGGATTCCAAGGCGCGGTAGTCCCTCCCCATTGGTTCTCAACCGTGTAAATATTACTAAAGAAGGTAGCTCGAAAGCCAATCGGCCCTTCTCCAGCATAGGTCATGCTGCCAGTCAGAGTTTTACCACCGTCATCAGATTTTAGGTTTAGTTCGACCACATTCTGGTTAGTGCGGGAACCGATCACCCAATCGCCTCCTGGATTCCAAGGTGCAGCAGCCCCTCCCCATTGGTTCTCAACTGTGTAAGTATTACTGCCAGAGCGGGTAGCTCGAAAGCCAATCGGCCCTTCTCCAGCATAGGTCATGGTGCCGTTGAGGGTTTGTCCGCCATCAACAGACTTAACATTGATAGCGACAACGTTTTGGTTAGGACGACTACCGATTACCCATGTACCACCTTCATTCCAAGGAGCAGATGAGCCACCCCATTGATTTTGCACTTGGTATAACGTCATAATTTTCTTGATGTAGTAATATTGGTTGTTTCTACATCCTTAATACGATCTCAAAACCCAATTCGTGAATTTTTCGAGTTATCCAGAAGGATAGCTTTGCACGTACTGACTTAATTCCATTCGCTATCGCTTCTTTGTCACTTACCATTCAATCAGCTATCGGTTCACTGCATCAAAGAGACTTTTGATGAACAGCCAATGGAATCTGAGCCAATTTCGTTTATTATTAGAAGAAACATTCAAACAATGGCTTGTACCAGGAGTAGCGATCGCGATCGCACTTATCAGCATAATTACAAGATAGCCGAGAATTCGATCGCCCTTTAACATCACTCGTTTAATTATTTCGATCGCATTTTCGCCAAAATCCTCAAAAGTTAAGCGGAAAAACCCCTCGCAGCCTATAATCACCCGCTTCTCCCCCAAATCTCCACGCACAACAGCATCCTCGAAATAATCTGACATTTCCCGCACACTTACAGGTACGATCGAACTATTGTCATCGGATTTGAGATTGGGGATTGTCCCCATCAGTCAGCCTGCGCGTGGGAATGAATCCGGGGGCTGGTTTTTTTTTATTCAAAATCCCAAATCCCAAATCTCAAATCGGCATAGTCATTAGCCATTTGCCAACAGTCACATAATTGTTGACAATATTGCACAATAGATAAAATTGTAAATATATAGCACCTGCGTTTTTTTTGACCGCTTATGAATAGCAGATTCCTCGATCGACTCCACCACCCCTCGCGCCCCGTCATCGTCTTCGACGGCGCGATGGGAACCAACCTGCAAGTCCAAAACCTCACCGCAGAAGACTTTGGCGGCAAAGAATACGAAGGCTGCAACGAATATCTCGTCCACACCAAACCCGAAGCCGTCGCCAACGTGCACCGGGGATTCCTCGAAGCAGGGGCTGATGTCATCGAAACAGACACCTTCGGCGCTGCTTCCATCGTGCTCGCCGAATACGATTTAGCAGACAAAGCATATTATCTCAACAAAACTGCGGCCGAACTCGCCAAGGGTATCGCCGCCGAATTTTCCACACCAGAAAAACCTCGATTTGTCGCAGGATCGATCGGGCCCGGCACCAAATTGCCAACATTAGGACACATCGATTTCGACACACTCACCGCCGCTTTTACCGAACAAGCAGAAGGACTTTATGACGGCGGCGTTGACTTATTTATTGTCGAAACTTGTCAAGATGTGCTGCAAATTAAATCAGCATTAAATGCCATTGAAGAAGTATTTAAGAAAAAAGGTGCGCGAATTCCGTTAATGGTATCAGTCACAATGGAAGCCACCGGCACAATGTTAGTCGGTTCCGACATCAGCGCCGCCCTAGCCATTTTGCAGCCGTACCCGATCGACATTTTAGGCCTCAACTGCGCCACCGGGCCCGATCGCATGGCCGAACACGTCAAATACCTTTCCGAACATTCGCCCTTCGTCGTTTCCTGCGTTCCCAACGCCGGTTTACCCGAAAACATCGGCGGCCACGCGCACTACAAACTCACGCCAATAGAATTAAAAATGGCCTTGATGCGCTTTGTCGAAGACTTAGGCGTGCAAGTCATCGGTGGCTGCTGCGGCACCCGCTACGATCACATCCGCGAACTATCAGAAATTGGCAAAACTCTTAAACCCAAAATCCGCGAAATTACTTGGGAACCTTCCGCCGCTTCAATTTATAGCGCCCAACCCTACGAACAAGAGAATTCCTTCTTAATTGTCGGCGAAAGACTCAACGCCAGCGGTTCCAAAAAATGCCGCGATTTGCTAAACGCCGAAGACTGGGACGGTTTAGTCGCAATGGCGAGGGAACAAGTGCGAGAAGGCGCGCACATTCTCGATATCAACGTTGATTATGTCGGCCGCGACGGCGTGCGAGACATGAAAGAATTAGTTTCCCGCGTTGTGACTAATGCCACTCTCCCTTTAATGCTGGATTCCACCGAATGGGAAAAGATGGAAGCAGGCTTAAAAGTTGCGGGCGGCAAATGTTTGCTGAATTCCACTAACTACGAAGACGGAGAACCGCGTTTTTATCAAGTTTTGGAGTTGGCGAAAAAATACGGCGCGGGCATAGTTATCGGTACAATTGATGAAGACGGGATGGCCAGAACTGCTGACCAAAAATTTGCGATCGCCCAGCGCGCCTATAACGCCGCCGTCGCCTACGGAATTCCCGCCGAGGAAATCTTTTTTGACACCCTAGCTTTGCCAATTTCTACCGGGATAGAAGAAGACAGAAAAAACGGCAAAGCTACCATCGAATCCATCCGCCGCATCCGCCAAGAATTACCAGGATGTCACGTAATTTTAGGAGTTTCTAACATCTCCTTCGGCTTGAATCCGGCGGCGCGGCAAGTTTTGAATTCCATGTTTTTGCACGAAGCAATGCAAGCGGGGATGGACTCGGCAATTGTCAGCGCCAATAAGATTTTGCCCCTCGCCAAAATCGACACCAAACACCAAGAAATCTGCCGTAAACTGATTTACGACGAACGGGAGTTTGACGGCGATATTTGCGTTTACGACCCCTTGGGCGAGCTGACAACGGTGTTTGCGGGCAAAACTACAAAGCGCGATCGTACAGAAGACGCAAGCCTTCCGGTAGAAGAACGCCTCAAGCAGCACATCATCGACGGCGAACGCATTGGACTAGATATCCAACTCGCCAAAGCATTAGAAACCTATCCGCCCCTCCACATTATTAATACCTTCTTGCTAGACGGCATGAAAGTAGTCGGAGAATTGTTCGGTTCGGGACAAATGCAACTGCCATTTGTATTGCAGTCAGCAGAAACAATGAAAGCGGCAGTTGCCTATTTAGAACCGCACATGGAAAAGTCCGAATCCGGGGACAATGCCAAAGGCACATTCATCATCGCTACTGTCAAAGGCGACGTTCACGATATCGGCAAAAACTTGGTTGATATTATCCTATCAAACAACGGCTACCGAGTGATTAACTTGGGTATTAAACAGTCAGTTGACAATATCATCGAAGCTTACGAAAAGCACAAAGCCGACTGTATTGCCATGAGTGGCTTGCTGGTAAAATCCACCGCATTCATGAAAGAAAATCTGGAAGTATTCAACCAGAAAGGAATCACAGTTCCGGTAATTTTGGGCGGCGCGGCTTTGACTCCCAAGTTTGTACATGAAGACTGCCAAAATACCTACAAAGGTAAAGTCGTTTACGGCAAAGATGCGTTTTCCGACTTGCACTTTATGGACAAACTCATGCCTGCAAAATCTGCTGGTAAATGGGAAGACTTGCAAGGATTTTTAGATGAAATCGGGCATGATAATGGGGCGGTTAAAGAAGCTAAAACTGCGCCAGAAACTTCTGTAGAAGATGCGAAGAAAGCAGACACTCCTGTGGTGATAGATACCAGGCGATCCGAAGCAGTGGCAGCAGATATCGATCGCCCGAATCCTCCCTTCTGGGGAACGAAACTGTTGCAGGGAGAAGACATCCCCTTTGAGGAGATTTTCTGGCACTTAGATTTGCAAGCTTTAGTTGCCGGTCAGTGGCAGTTCCGTAAGCCAAAAGACCAATCGCGGGAAGAATACGACGCTTTCTTAGCTGAGAAAGTTTATCCCATCTTGGAAGAGTGGAAACACAAAATTATCACCGAAAATTTACTGCAGCCGCAAGCAATTTACGGGTATTTCCCCTGTCAAGCTGAAGGCAATTCTTTGCATTTGTACGACCCAGAAATTATGAAGGGCGGGCAAACAATAATCAGTGGCGGGCAAACAATAATCAGTGGCGGGCAAGATGCCCACCCCACAACAGAAAGTGGCACAGGCATCTTGCCTGTGGCTGCAACAGAAAGTGGCACAGGCATCTTGCCTGTGACTGCAACAGAAAGTGGCACAGGCATCTTGCCTGTGGCTGCAACAGAAAGTGGCACAGGCATCTTGCCTGTGGCTGCAACATTCACATTTCCCCGGCAAAAATCGGCGCGCCGGCTGTGCATTGCCGACTTCTTTGCGCCCAAAGAATCCGGTAAAATCGATGTATTTCCGATGCAAGTAGCGACAGTGGGAGAAATTGCTACAGAGTACGCGCAAAAGCTATTTGCTAACAATCAATATACGGACTATCTCTACTTTCACGGGTTAGCGGTACAGACAGCGGAAGCAATAGCAGAGTGGACTCACGCCCGAATTCGCCGGGAATTGGGCTTTGGTAGCGAAGAACCGGACAACATTCGCGATATGCTAGCCCAAAGATATCGCGGTTCGCGGTACAGTTTCGGCTATCCTGCTTGTCCGAACATGGGGGATCAGTATAAGCAACTGGAATTGTTAAAGTGCGATCGTATCAACCTCTACATGGATGAAAGCGAACAACTTTATCCCGAACAATCAACAACCGCAATTATCACCTATCACCCAGCCGCCAAATACTTCAGCGCTTAATTCGTAGGGTACGCTATAAGCACCTTTCTCTCGCTTTGATCGTTCATTATCCTCGTTCCCAGGCTCTCTCTGCCTGGGAACAAAGATCTGGAGGCTCTGCCTCCCTTTAAAAACCGGGATGCCGAGCCTCAAAAAATGCGTTTTCAGGTATAACCTGCCAACAATACAAAAATAGTTCACCAATTAAACCAACAAAAAAGCACCTTAAAAAAAGTGCTTTCATAAATATAAACTTTCCGTATCTGACGAAAATTTTATGAGTAATTCCGGGGAGTGCGCGCGCCGGCAGATGCTCCTACCATCGCAGCAACTAAACCCAATAGCGAGCCGAACAAAAACGACCAACCAGCTTTTGCAGCATTACCAGCAATATTGCGAGTATCCTGAGCAGATACGTTAGGTGCTCGGTTCGGCAAATCGACCCCGCTTTGCTGCGCTTGATTAAGTGCTTCTCCCGCATTCGCAGCTATTACGCCAAAAGTGCCGGCCACGCCATTTGCTAACAGCCAAGAGCCAATTGTTAAGGTAGTTGCCCACAAAATTGCTCCGTTCAAAAGTGCTGTGTTGCGGTTCATCGGGCCGCAAGCGCGAGCAGTTACCCAACCGCCAACTGCTAAGCTAATTAACAAACTGATAATTGACCAAATTCCAACGCCGGTACCCACGTCGCCTGAAATACTGCGCGGAGCTCCTGAATTAGCAATGTTGCTCAACCCGATCGCAGCGCCCAATGCACTTAACACCAGTTGTGTGCCGATCGCAATTACCAAACCTGAAAAAATCGGGCCCCAACGTACTCGATCGTGGTATTCCATCACTGAATTTACGACCACGGGTTCGGTACCAACGTTATCTACAGGTCTATTTACGTATGACATAGGTTTTTCTTTCCTCTGAGACTTGCTTTAATTTTTAACAATCTTTCACCTAAGCATTGATTGTGGCTGAGATTGATAAAAACTATATCTGCCTGGGGAAATAACCAGTATCTATGTCTGAAGAAAGAAACGAAAAAGTCATCAGCCCGCGCGCCAGTCGCTATTAGCTAATGACTGATGACTGATGACTGATGACTAATAACTATTTTATCCCGTTAGAAAAGTTCCCGCACGTATACAGGAAATGCGGACGTATAAAGGAAAGACAGCTTAACGCAATCTTACAGCCGTTCCCACGGCAGTAATCAGCAGCAAAGCCCCGCTGGAGTCTACATTAATCGTGCCGGTGTCCACTTCCACCCCGATTACGGCATTGGCGCCGAGGCGCTGGGCCCGTTTTTCCAGTTCCGCGAGGGCATCTCGCTGTCCTTTGAGAAACACTTCCTCGTAACTGCCGGTGCGCCCGCCGATGATGTCGCGAATGCCCGCGAAGAAGTCTCGCAGGGCATTGGTGCCGTAGACAACCTCAGCAGTTACAATTCCCAGGTAAGATTGAATTTCTGCTCCTTGGATGATATCAGTTGTTGTTACAATCATCAGTTGGCCTCAATCGCGAAAATTTTGAGTGGGTCTTGTTCTGTAGATTTACTACATCTCCCCGCTCAAACATTCCTGGTAAACCCTAAGCTGTCAGCTTAACAAGGTGACAGCCACTCGCTCTTTCATTCCACACACTCTTTGAAACAAATGGCCGTGTACAAACAAAGTCTCTTGGTATTCAGTACGTTGCTAGTAGCAGGATTGGCTGTCGCAGCGCCGCAGATAGCGCTCTCAGCAGAAACAGTCGTTCAAGTCAACCCTCAAAATGATTCAAATTTAGATGCTCTGCTGCGACAAGGGCGCGAGTTGGTAGATTTAGGAGACTACAGTAAGGCGATCGCCATTTATCAGGAAGCGGCGCGTTTAGATACGGAAAATCCGCGCATTTTTTCTGGTATTGGCTATTTAGAAGCCCGTCAGGGCAACTATCAAGCCTCAGTAGAATTTTACCAACAAGCGATCGGTCTTGAACCGAAGAATGCTGACTTCCAATACGCATTGGGATATGCTATGGCGAATTTGCAAAACTATCCCGCAGCAGCCACAGCTTACCGCCGCGCCGCTGCGCTCGATCGCAAAAATGTCAATGCCCGGATCGGTCTGGGAGTGGTACTCTTTCAGCAAAAAGATTACAGCGGTGCTTTTAAAGCATACCAAGAGGCGATCGCCCTCGATCCGAAAAGTTGGCAAGCTTATTCTTCAATGGGTTTAGTATTGATCCAGCAGGGAAGTTTTGCCAGTGCTGTCACCGTACTCCAACAAGCAGCCGAACTCGCTCCCAAACAAGCCGGTGTCCAGTTAAAATTAGGCACTGCTTTGCTGCGTGCCGGCTATACTTCCGAAGGGCTAGCAGCTTTTGAAGAAGCTGCCAAATTGGAGCCCCGGAATTCAGAAGTGCAGTTAGAAATTGGCGAACTTCTCAAGGCTCAAAACGACTTCGATGGAGCGCTTATAGCTTATCAGCGGGCTATTGCGGTGCGACCTAATTTAGTGGAAGCACACGCAGGAATTGGGGAAATTCAACTGAAAAAACAAGATTTTTTAGGAGCGATTACCACTTTTCGTCGAGTGATTAAGCTTGATCCAAACCGGGCAGAAGCTTATTACAATATGGGTACGGCACTCAAAGCGCGCGATCGCAAATCCGAAGCAATTGAAGCTTTTCAACAAGCCCTCGACACTTACCGCCAACAAGGCAACAATGATGGTGCAAAAAAAGCTGAGGCGGCGCTCCAGCAACTAAAGTAATATGTCTCAATGTACTAATAGGTAATTGGCTAGCAGTTTTGAGTGTGGAGTAAGTAATTTTCCTAGGGCTTAACTCCTTCAACCCGCCTTGTTGCAAGGAAAGAAGCAATCTCAAAACTGTTTCTATTCCCTATTGCCTAGGCCCCTTTCCTGTTCCTTCTTCCTTCTTACTTCGTTTGCTTAAGTTTTTAATTGAATGCAGATAAATGTGGCTAAATAGAGTACAATATTGGCGCGATTGGAGAAGGGCGATCGCTCTGTAAGTTTAAGAAGAAATAAGGGCGATCGCACAACAGCATTTTGTCAAAGCTCCATCTTTTGTAATATGCTAAAAAGGCTTACTGACAATGAATCTATTTCTATTGGTAGAGACGGCAAAGTTGTTAACATTTGTAAAATGAGCAAAATATCCTATCCCCAGAGCTTCATCTATGCAAACGTATGACGTGATTATCATAGGAGCAGGTCACAACGGACTGGTCTGCGCCTCTTATCTGCTGAAAGCTGGATATACCGTCCTGTTGTTAGAAAAACGTTCGGTTCCCGGAGGCGCGGCCACTACTGAAGCTGCGATTCCCGAATTGCCGGATTTTAAATTCAACCTTTGCGCGATCGACCACGAGTTTATCCATTTAGGGCCAGTTGTAGAAGAATTAGAACTGGAAAAATACGGTTTAGAATATCTTTTCTGCGATCCAGTGGCCTTTTGTCCGCATCCCGATGGCAAATATTTCTTAGCGCACAAGTCCGTAGAAAAAACTTGTGCTGAAATTGCCCGCTACAACGAGCGCGATGCTAAAAAATATGCCGAATATACAGACTTTTGGCAGCGGGCTTTAGGGGCAATGGTTCCGATGTTTAATGCGCCACCAAAATCCATCATAGATATTTTGGGCAACTACGATATTTCAAAGATAAAAGATTTATTGTCAGTCATCGGTTCCCCCGACAAAACGCTGGACTTTATTCGCACGATGCTCACCAGCGCTGAAGACCTTCTCAACGAGTGGTTTGACGAGGAATTTATCAAAGCACCCCTAGCAAGATTAGCCGCAGAACTCGGCGCGCCTCCTTCGCAAAAAACCCTGGCGGTAGGCGCAATTATGCTAGCAATGAGGCACAATCCCGGCATGGCAAGACCGCGCGGCGGGACGGGTGCATTAGTGCAAGCGCTGCTCAATTTAGTGAAAAGCTATTCAGGTGTGGTACTTACCGACCAGCACGTCGAGAAAATATTAGTTGATGATGGTCGCGCTGTGGGAGTTCGAGTTGCTAACGGCACGGAATACCGCGCTACAAAAGGTGTCATTTCTAATATTGATGCTAAGCGCTTGTTTCTGCACTTAATGGACTCCAGCGATGTTGACAGTGCTGACCCGGATTTGCGGGAAAGATTGGAGCGCAAAATTGTTAACAACAACGAGACTATTCTCAAAATAGACTTAGCTCTCAATGAAATGCCCAAGTTCGATCGCTGGAATCATCGGGACGAATATTTAATCGGTTCGGTTTTAATTGCCGACTCGGTGAGACACGTTGAAATTTCTCACAGCGAGCCTTCAATCGGCAGAATCCCTGACTCCGATCCGTCGATGTATGTGGTGTTTCCGACGGTACGAGACCCGTCAATGGCTCCTCCCGGACACCATACAGCTTGGATTGAATTTTTTGCTCCTTACATGATCGAAAATGCTGAAGGAACCGGCCAGCACGGTACGGGTTGGACGGATGAGCTGAAAAACAAAGTTGCCGATCGCTGCATTGATAAATTAGCAGAATACGCGCCAAATATCAAGAATTCAATTATCGGCCGTCGCGTGGAAAGTCCGGCCGAATTGGGAGAGCGTTTGGGGGCTTTGAAGGGGAATTATTACCACGTTGATATGACGCTGGATCAGATGATATTTTTCCGTCCTTTACCGGAGTTGGCGAATTACAAAACGCCGATCGACGGTTTGTTTCTGACGGGGGCGGGAACGCATCCGGGCGGCTCGATTTCGGGGATGCCGGGACGCAATACTGCTCGCGTTTTCATGCACTCGCAGCAGCCTTTCGCGCAGACTTTCGCAGATGCAGCTAATACTCTGAAAGCGAAGGGTAAGTCGATATTTCGGAGTAATGAGAAGTAAGATTTTTAGCAACCGCAGATGAGGGCAGATGAACGCAGATGAATCACATCTGCGTTTGTTTGTATTGATTTATCAGTGTGCAAGTGCGATAATTTTTTCTGGTTGATTCCCTGTGAAGGGAAAACGATTTGCGATCGCTATTAATACCATTTAGTCCTGGACGCATAAATACCAAAGAAACCGGGTTTTTACCAGTTTTAAAGGTCTGGATACAGTATTTTCGCAAAAACCCGGTTTCTGACCACCCCTGCGTCCAGGACTACCCTTTTTAAATCTGGTGCATCTTTCGCGAGCGCTGGCGGTGGTTCACGTTCCCTCTAATCTGTTAAAATATTTTTGCATCCGAGAGCATATTCCATTGATAAAATTCTCAATTCTCAATATTAGAAGAACAAGTTAACGCGGAAGGCATTTTTAAACTTAGTGTCGCAGCCAAACCTCTAATGAAAGCAGAACAGGCAAGTCCCTGGTAGAAGTCGCTCCCCATCGGCATATCAGGGCGATCGCCACCGATCCCCACCATCTCGCATTCTCATAAAATTCATACTTTATGTGGATGAAAAGACCGGTCCCAAGTTGAGAGACTGAAAGATGGCGTTACCCTTTTTTTAGCGATGGCAAACCGAGTTTTGATTGTCGGCGGGCGGGGACGAATTGGCAGCAGCGTTGCCCAAGACCTTGTTACCCATACCGACGCGGAAATTACCGTTACTGGACGCAACTCTGAAGCCTCTATTGGGCCGGGGTTGCCGCCGGATCGGGTGCAGTACCAAACTTTTGATTTAGCGGACAGTGCAGCCCTGCAAAAAGCAGTTTCACAGTCTAATCTTGTCGTTCACTGTGCGGGGCCTTTTCACTACCGAGACGCTGGCGTGCTGAAAACTTGCATCGAAGCAGGTGTTAATTATACTGATGTCAGTGACAGCCGCAGTTTTACTCGCAGGGCTTTAGAATTGCGCGAAGCCGCTAAAAATGCTGGGGTTACTGCTATTATTAATACGGGCATTTTTCCCGGTGTTTCTAACAGCATGGTGCGCCGAGATGTGGAACAATTAGATGAAGCAGAACACATCCATTTGAGTTATGTAGTCGGAGGTTCGGGCGGTGCTGGTGTTACCGTCATGAGAACCACTTTTTTAGGCTTGCAAACGCCTTTTGAGGTTTGGGCAGACGGCAAGTGGCAGCAAGTACAACCCTACAGCGATCGCGAAACGATTGAATTTCCCGCACCCTACGGCAAAACAGGGGTTTACTGGTTCGATATGCCGGAAGCAATCACTTTGCCCGAAACTTTCCCCGTCAAATCAGTTGTGACTAAATTCGGTACGTCTCCCGACCTTTACAATCACCTTACCTGGTTTGTTGCCAAGTATTGGCCGGCTAGCTGGCTCAAAAATAACTCTGTGATTGAATTTCTCTCCTACGTCAGTTACGGGATGACCAGTGTTACTAATAGTTTTAGTGGGGTTGGTGTGGCAGTGCGATCGCAAGTGACCGGTCTCAAAAACGGTCAACCCGCTAAAGTTTGCTCGACAGCGATACACCCCAGTGCTGCCGTCGCTACGGGCATTGGTACTGGCAGCATAGCTCAATTAATGTTAGAAGGAAAGCTGGATAAACCAGGCGTTTGGTCGGTCGAACAAGCTCTTTCTACTGAGCTATTTGAACGAGCTATGCAGAACAGAAACCTAGACATAGAGCAGGTTCTTTTGTAGTTACTTAGGTTATTTATAGAAATTTAAAATGTTGGAAAATGGGATGTTTTCCCGCTCGGCGAAGACGCGAAAGACGCGCGAAAAAAGAAGAGTCAGGGGCTTCGTAATTGATGGGAAAACCCCTAGATAGGGTTCTTCGGAAGAATTGCGATCGCCCCTGATAGGAGAGGAGTTCCGCTTGTCTAACTAATCTATCTTTTGGTAGAAGTAATAGTAACAAGCAGGCGCCTAAGATATGGGATGTCACGGGAAACATCCCTTTTGGCTCGCTCTAGATGCGGTAGCTGCGACAAAGATTGCGCTTGAACCAAGGTTGTAAATGTGCGATCGCAGTGAAGGGGCGACAAACACCATAATTTTTGCGGAAAAATACGAGGAGAAGTTGATATGAAGCGGGTTTTAAAAGCTCTCGGAAAAACATTGAGCCAAAGCATTTTGCTGGTGTGTACGCTGGCTTTCATTGGTCTGCTAAGTCTAGCGGTAGTACCCAGTCAGGCTGCTTACGCAGGTCAAGACAGAACTCAGGCGCCGCCAGAAGCTAAAATGACTGACCCCGCAGAAAGTTTCGAGGATCTCAATCCCCAAGCAGCTTACGATGAAATAGTCAAAACCTCTCAAAATCCTGCCAAGGTTGAGAAAGCTTACGACGAAAGCTTAAAGGAGTACAAGGGAGAACACCCGCAAGAAGGCATAGTTCAAAAAGCTGAAGATTTGATCGAAAAGGTCACGGGCAACTAATAAATCAAGAGATTTATATCTAACTCAAGTTGCTGGTAAATACACAGCTTCAGTGAGTAGACAATTGAGCCGAGTTCAGAACTCACTTGAAAATAATTATCTAGGGTGCGCCTCGGCGCACCTTATTGCTTGAGAGTAGCGTGTAAAACTCGTTTTTGAATCGAGAACTATGTTCTCATTTCCCTCCTTTTGAAGCTAGCAGCTTCATCCTTAAGGCAGATGAATAAATATGAATTTAAAAGCTAAGTTTAATAATAGTTACATTTAGATAAAAGGAAAAAAATATCATGAGCGATGACAAAAAAACGGTACATGAACCTGATGCTAACCTAGACCCGATTTCCGGGGAAAAGGGAGCTCATCCAGTCGCAACGGGTATTGGTGCGGCGAGTGCGGGTGCTGCGGGTGCTGCGATCGGCGGTGCCATCGGCGGGCCTGTAGGAGCAGTTGTGGGCGCTGTTGTGGGTTCGTTTAGCGGCGGTTTGGTGGGCAAAGGTGTGGGCGAGGCGATCGACCCCACGGTAGAAGATGCTTACTGGCAAAGCAACTACAGTTCCCGTCCTTACGTGGACACGAACACGACTTACGAAGACTATCAGCCTGCATACCGCACTGGTTATGAGGGATACACCCGCTATGGCGCTACTGGTAAGAAATACCACGAGATCGAACCGGATTTGCAGCGCGACTACGAAACAAATCGCGGCAAGTCTAATGTGAATTGGGAAAAAGCTAAGCACGCCACGCGCGACGCTTGGGATCGGGTGGAACGCGCTGTTCCTGGTGACATTGACAAAGACGGCCGCTAAAGGCATACGCCAAGTATTTCTCAGTCTTGCAGACACACAAACTCAAGCGTTCCGGTTATTTTTAGCCGGGTACCGGAATGGAGAAGTGTTTGATCAAAAAAAACCCGGCTGCTGCGTTTTGGACTGTTGTTGAGAGGTTGCAAAGTTTTTAACGCGAGTTTAGCGAAGTTTTTGGGGATTTTCAGCCCCTCTCTACATCGGAGAGGGTATTTTTATGCTCCCTTGAAATCGCATTTTTTAGCACGATTTTTATTTCACAGGACTGTTCGCTGTAAGAACTCGCTAGAGACGTAGAGGCTTTGCTGTGCGGGACGATCGCACTCCTAATAAACGCTTTTTACAAAATTGGGATGCTTCCGTTTGAGATTAACATTTTTTTTTAACTATTAGCCTTAAAATTAAACTTATTCAGGACTGAGGCATCGATCGCAAATTTTTGTCACTGTTCGCGATGCGCTTTCTTCAATCGCAGCCGGATCGTAAAGCGTCGGTGGCTTCAAGTCCGATAATTGTTAATCTAAATCCTCTCATTCAAAATTGGTATTACTTGTGGATGAAATGCTGGAAAGAGCTTGGACACTCAAGCAAAATTTAATTGACTTTGTTCTAGATGCTGAGGGAGAGTTGGCGGTAGCTTTGGAAGCTTATGCTGCAGCTCGATCGACCGGCGAGCGCTACGATATTGCTCAGCAAAATCAAGTGATTGACAGTTTTACAGTCGAGGGTAAAGTCGGAGAGAAAACGCCGATCGACCTATTTGTCGAAAGTCAGCCAGATTTAACCGAGAGCGATCGTAGCTTGCTGGAAAGTTGGGAGCACAGAAGCTTCACAGGCTTATTTGAAATCACTCAACTTTTCCCCGACAGGTTTGAACTGATGAACTGGCTGACGGCAAAGCACTACGTTGTCAAGCCCAACAGTCCTAATTTTCTTGCAGAAATGTCTCGCTTTAAGTTAGGAGAAATCTTGCGGGCTCGGATTTCTCCCCTCACCGATGACTGGTGGATACTTTCGAGCTCTCCCATCCTGATGGGGAAATTGGGTAAGCCGAAGTTGGCGGTGGCGATCGGCAATTTCAAGCAAAATCACAAACAGAACCTGTACAGCGATGCGCCGGAATTGTTAGAGCAAGCTTGGCAGTCGGTAGAACACTACCACGAAGATTTTACCGAATTTTTTGGTAGTGATGAATTGACGCTATCGGGGTATCACCTGAATAAACAGTTGGCTGAATTTCAGGAATTCATCACTAAAAAACGCCTAGCGGATATCGGCGTTGATGGAAGTAAATCTCTGGCGGATATCGTTGAAGATGCCGGAGTCGATCGAGAAGAAGTCAAAGCAGCAGCCATCGCGGCAGCAGGTGCCGATGCTAACGCAGTTGAGGTAATGCTCGACAGCAATGCTAGTGCAAAAATGGTAATGCCGAAAGTCGAATTGCCCGATCGCTTCAAGAAAGCTGAACAGGTGAGTGCACTTTCTCATCCTCGCTGGGGACAAACCTTTTTGTCTACTTACGCTCAATTTACTGCACTGCTAGCAGCCGCAGACTTTTCAACCGTTCCCGGTTACGAAAAGCTGGTGCGTAACTATCTAGAAGATCCTGCAATTAATGTCTGGATTTGGCAACGGTTAGCTAAAGTTAATCCAGCGAAATTAGAACAAATTTTGCAAACTGTATTGGAACGTACAGACTTTCAGCTCGATCGCGATTTAGATGCCTTGCTGCAAGAGTTTAAAAAACCCTTAGAACCCGAACTCCCGGAAATTGCCAGCGTTCCCGTACACCTGCACAACTTATTTCAGGAAGCTTTAGGCGAAGTTAATAAGTCAAAGTCTAAACCGCAGGAGAAAAAGAAAAGCTCTAAAGGCTTTAAATCCTAAGCAACTAAGTTCGTGGCATACTGCTATGCCCTAATGCGCCGGCTTGGCCAAGGGATACTCGATGAGATTGCCGCAGCCAAGGGAAAGCAGGAAGAGAGTGGCAATTTCAAGTATGAGTGCGATCGACCCTAGCCATTTTGGGCGCGTTAGTCTGCATCCCTCGGATAATAAACCATTAAACAAGCTCACAGCTAGCTGTGAGCTTATTGCCCGGTAATATAACTCAAATAGCTTTGCAGTCAGGACTTTAGTTTTTCTTCACCGCGATCGAAAGAACTGAAGTCCTTACTACAAACACTTTTTTTTAATCTTCAACTCGTCGGACAGCCATGCGTTGCAGCGGCAGGCTGAGTATGCTAGAAGCAGTCAACAAGTAAGAAAGAACCGTAGTCAGCTTCAAACTGAGCAATAACCAGCTATCCTCTGGTAGGTGAAGTTTCAGCCCGAAAAAAGAGATGCAGTACACTATCCAGTAAGTAAAGCTCATCTTGATGAGGATTTCCTCGCTCAAAGTGCGCTCGTCCGTTGGCTGCGAGTTGCGATTATCACCCAGCAGGACTAGACCCGCAATAGAAGCCACAAAAGAAACCATAACGAGATAGTCATGCCAGTTAAGCTCAACCATTTCTAAACTCCGCTTTTATCCGAATTTTTGGAATCAGACATCAGTCTAAAGGATAAGTTTTCCCGGTCAAAGCAATAGTTACAAATTGAAACAGCCGCAGTTACAAATCGCAATGAAAATCAACCGCAACCACCAGCCACAGGCTCGTTTAGTCAGTCGCCAAGGACAATTGCCCTTAAATATTGTTAAGTTGGGAGTACCTCGCCTGCATTTTGCCGACCTCTACCACAGGCTGCTAACTCTTTCTTGGCCGCGATTTTTCATACTCATTTGTCTCTCCTATACAGTCACAAATTCTTTATTTGCCTTAGCTTACTTGGCGGGAGGAGATTGCATTGCTAACGCGCGGCCGGGTTCTTTCCAAGATGCCTTTTATTTCAGCGTGCAAACAATGGCGACGATCGGCTACGGCGCTATGTATCCGCGCACGGATTACGCTAATACTATAGTCGCGATCCAAGCGCTTTTTGGTTTGTGGGGAGTAGCGATGGTGACGGGACTGGCTTTTTCGAGATTTTCCAGACCAACAGCTAGAGTTATCTTCAGCCGCGTAGCTGTGATCGCTCCTTTCAACGGCGTTCCGACTCTGATGTACCGCACGGCAAATCAGCGTTTTAACCAAATTTTAGAAGCGCAGCAGCGAGCTACTTTGATCCGTGACGAGGTAACACCGGAAGGAGAATTTATGCGGCGTTTTTACGATTTGCAATTGATGCGGAGTCACTCTCCGGTTTTTGCCTTAACTTGGACGGTTATGCACGCAATTGACGAGAGCAGTCCTTTGTACCAACTTACTGCCCAAGACTTGATGGAACAGCAAGCGGAAATTGTAATTACTTTAACAGGAATTGACGAAACAGTTTCGCAAACTATTCATGCGCGACATTCTTTTGTTGCCTCGGAAATTATGTGGAATATGCGATTTGTAGATATTCTTTTGAAATCGGCGACGGGAGGGCGGGTGGTTGATTATACTCGGTTTCACGATGTGAAGCCTGTGGAATGAAAGTTTGGATTGAGCCAGTGCTAGAATACCTGTATGGCAAAACAAATTAATATTTATGAACTCAATAACTGCAAATACGACACTGAAAGAATTGCAACCGCAACTCTTAGCTTTAACTCCCGAAGAGAAGGCTCAAGTTATAGAATTACTAGCCCAAAGTTTAAGAAAATTTGGGTCGGGAATTCAAAAGACTCCCGGCGTGTGCGGCGGCGATGCTTGCATCAGACAAACGCGAATTCCTGTTTGGGTGCTGGTGAATGCTCGCCGTTTAGGTATTTCTGAAGCTGAACTCCTAGAAGACTATCCGACTCTGCGTGCCGCTGATTTGGCGAATGCTTGGGCTTATGCTGAGGCATATCCTGATGAGATTGAAACAGCAATTAGAGAACAGGAAGAGGCATAAACAGTGACAGATATTTATACCGCGATCGCACAAAGCATTAAAACTGAGATATTTTACCATTTTAAATCAGGCTTTTATGAACGGGCAAGATGCCCGTTCCACAAAGAATGAATTTCTTGTGGAACGGGCATCTTGCCCGTTCTTGAAAAAAGAATGAATTTCTTGTGGAACGGGCATCTTGCCCGTTCTTGAAAAAAGAATGAATTTCTTGTGGAACGGGCATCT
>NZ_JAUBTV010000081.1:18241-33655 GCF_036705145.1 Microcoleus sp. B5-D4
TGCCCGTTCTTGAAAAGGTACAACATCTCAGTTAACATAAACAAAATACTCCTCGTACTATGCGAATAATTCATACTGCTGACTGGCATTTAGGGCGACGTTTTCGAGGGATCGATCGCACTTTTGAAATTGCGATCGCCCTCGAACAGATTTTGAAGCAAGCAAAAGCCTTGGATGTGGATGCTGTGCTCGTTGCGGGCGACATTTTCGACGTACCCAACCCTCCCGCTTACGCCGAACGCATTGCTTATAACTTTTTCTGCGAACTACAAGCCGCCGGAATTCCCGCAATTGCGATCGCCGGTAATCACGATTCGGCCTCCCGCATCGACAGCATCGCGCAATTGCTTTCCCTCGCCGGTGTTCGCGCTTTAGGCAAACCCAGGCTTTCCGCCGACGGCGGCACAATTACTCTTAATACAAAAAGTGGTAAACTTTGTGTGGGAGCGATGCCTTTTGCTTCCGAACAAAGACTGTTAGATGCTAATTCTCTCTGGCAGTCGGGCGATGCCGATCGCCGAAAAGATTACCGCGAAATCGTAGCATATTTACTCGAAGATTTAACCAGAGAGTTTAGAGACAATACTGTCAATTTTCTCATGGGACACATGAGCATTGACGGCGCTCGATTGACCAAATCCGAAGTCGCTTATTACACGCGAGAAAAATACCTGCTATCATCGCAAACTCTGCCGCCGGAAGCTCAGTATGTTGCCCTCGGACACATCCACATTCACCAGCGGATTTCTGAGACTTCTCCCGCTTATTATTCCGGTTCCTTGATTCAGCTAGATTTTGGAGAAGCGGAACAGGAAAAAGGATTTTGCTTGATAGAAGTTGAGCCGGGAAGTCAGGCAAAGGTGGAATTTAAGCCTGTGGCTTGCCACAAGCCGTTAAAAGTGCTTAAATGTCATAACGACAATCTCGATGAAACTTTACAAGCTCATCAGTACCATCCGGGTTTCTTGAAAGTAATTGTCGAACTGGACAGTCCGCAAATCGGACTTGCCGATCGAGTGCGCCAAATCTGTTCTCAAGCGCTGTTAATTGAACCGCGCTATCCAGATGCAGCGCTAGAAGCAACAGAAATAACTAATATCGATCCCAATAATTTTGATCCGGCAGCCGAGTTTTGCAACTATTATCAAAACCGATTGGGAACGACACCGAAACCGGCAGTATTGGAGGAATTTAAAAATTTGTACAAGAAGTTTAAGGAAACAGTTAACAATTAAATGCGTAAAAAGATACAATCTACACTCTCAAATTTTACATAGTTTTAAGACGGAAACCCACGCTCAATGTCGCTTGTAGTCGAGTCTAGATCCCCCTAAATCCCCCTGATTGTTGGGGAGTAGGGGTTGACTTTGATAATACTCTTGTTCCCCCCTTATTAAGGGGGGTTAGGGGGGATCGGGAAGACTGTAGAAGGAAGACACTAGACCGGAATATAACAATCTAAAACCCCAAATCTAAAATCTAAAATCAGTATGCGTCCACTCGAACTTATTCTCGAAGGATTTACCAGCTTCCACCGCGAACAGCGTTTAGATTTTTCTCAACTCGATTTGTTTGCCATTACTGGTGCTACAGGTGCGGGCAAATCTTCACTGCTAGATGCCATGACTTACGCTCTTTTTGGCACGACTACTCGCAGCGGCAAACAAGTAAGTGATTTGGCAAGTCAAGGCAGCGAAAATTTAAAAGTGCAGTTGCGTTTTGCTGTGGGTTCGGCACAGTATCGGGTGACGCGAAGGTGGCGTTTTCGTCCGAAATCTCCCGAAAATAAGGTGATTTTGGACAACTGGCAAAATGGCCAATGGGAAACTTTGGGGACGAGTATCGTTGCTGTTCAAAATACTATTGAACAGATTTTAGGAATGGATTTTGATACTTTTACGCGCGCAATTGTTCTGCCTCAAGGCAAGTTTGATGAGTTTATTAAAGGGGATACTTCAAAACGTCGGGAAATTTTGCGGCAGCTAGCAGGATTTGAGATTTTTGAGCAGATGCGGAAGGAAACAAATGAGCTCGCAAAGTTGCTGAAACAGGAACGGGAAATGGTGGAAAGGCAGCTAGCGGATTTGAGTGCGCCGACGGCTGATGAGGTGGATCAAAGACGATCGCAACTTTTGATTTTAGAACAGCAGTTGCCCGATTTCGATCGCGCCGTTATGAAAGCTCAGAAGGCTCTAGATGAAGAGGAACAGCTATTTTCGCAAATCGCTCGCTGGCAAGAGTTACAACAACAACTGACCCAATTAAATGCTAATTCTGCTGAGGTTGCAATTTTAGCACAGCGTTTAGAAAGAGCGCAAGCTGCCAATCATTTACAGGGAGATTGGGCTTTAGTGCGATCGGCTCGCACTCAGTATGAAACTGCGGAAAGTGCCTCGGTGGCAGCGCGAAAGCAGTTAATTAAAGCTCGCTCTGAGCTGGCAGTAGAGCAGCAGCAACTTGACGCGGCAAAAGCCAAAGAAGAGGTGCTAGCGCCACAAATTAAGGCTCGCGAAGATGCTCTAGCTGCTGCTAAAGTATATGAAGAACAGCGCGCTCAATTAGAAAAAGAAGTTGCGCTTGCCCAAAAAGTTCAACAGGAAAAACTCCGCTTTTTTATGGCAGCAGATAAAGACCTGCAAGCTGCTAACACTAAAATTCAAGGCGCGGGTTTTCGAGTTACTCAAGCAGCGGCACAGCTCGAACAGTATGCGCCGGGAGGAAAGCGTTTAGAGCGATTGCAGCAAATTTCACCCTTATTGATGGAACTTCAGCTAATTACCAAGCAGCAAAAGACTCAGCAAGAACAGTTGGATAAATCTCTGGCAGATAAGGAAAAAGCTCAACAAAATTATGTGAAGGCTACCACTAATTTAGAAGCCGTTGAACTCAGGCTAAAAGAGTGCGCCCGCGAGTTAGAAGTGGCCCAAACCGCTAATGCGGAAGCGGCACGTTTAGAGAGTGTTGCTGCTATCAGAATGTCGCTGAATTCTGGCGATACTTGCCCGGTGTGCGGGGGGGTGCATCCTGAGAGCGAGAGCCTGCCTCCTTTGCCAGATTCTAATATTGTCGATGTCGCTGGTTTGCGGCGGAAATTGGCGGGGGCAAATCAGCTTTTTCAAGATGCTCAAAGGTTGGCTGCTGAGGGAAAAAGTGCAGTGGCAGCCTGCCTGCAAAAAGAGTCGGAAATTGCTCAAATGCTCGAATTAACTGCGAATAGAGTTGCAGAATTGCAGCAGCAAATCACTCAAGTTCTGGAAAATTCTCAGTGGGAAAGCTTGGGGTTGCAGCAGGAGTTGGCAATCCTTAAAGAGAGCGATCGCCAATACCGCGAAACCGAACAGCAGTTCCAACTGGCATCATTGGAATATGATAATTTTCAGGAAAGATTTAATTTGGCGGTGGCGACTCAAGCAGCTAAACAGCAGGAATATCAAGATGCGATCGCCGAATCAGACCGCCGCCAGCAGCAGTTCCAAAGTTGTGTAAATGCGCTTTATCAAATTACCGAATATCAACCTTATGCTAATTTAGCAAAAGTCTTAGAACAAGACAAACAAGACTTGGCAAATCTGCTTAAAGTTGCCGAAAAATCATATCAAACTGCTCAAAATAAGGTTATTCAAGCAGCAGAGAGAGAGCAACAAGCTGGAGAGGCTTTTGGGCAAGCCCAGGCTCATAAACAGCAGCTAAACCTCGATTGGTCAGCAAAATTAACGGCGGCTGATTTCACAGAAGAGACCTTTTTAGCAGCGGTTGCGACAGTTAAGGAACAATCAGAATGGGAAAATGCTATTCGCTTTCACCGCGAATCAAAAATTCAGTTAGAGACGCGGGCAAAAGATTTGAGCGAGGCGATCGCAGGCAGAACTACCGATGAGAATAATTTAGCACAAGTGCGATCGGCAAAACATACCGCCCAAGAAAACCTCAAACAAGCCAACAACAACCGCGCCGAACTGTTAGCTTGGATTCAAGTAGCAGCTCAAAATCTCGAACAAGCCGAAAGACTGTCACAGCAAATCACAAATTTCACAGAACAAGAGCAAACTTATCACACCTTAGCGCAGAACCTCAAATCCAACGAATTTCAATCCTACATTTTAGAACATTTAGAAGCAGAATTAGTCGGCAGCGCCACATTAATTTTGCAAGAATTAACCGAAAATCGCTACAAACTAATAAACCAAGACGGCGAATACTGGGTAGCAGATAATTGGAACGGCGGCGAAGCTAGACGAGTGCGTACTCTTTCCGGTGGCGAAACCTTTGCCACTTCCTTATCAATGGCTTTAGCTTTGTCAGAAAAACTGTCTCAAGGAACTCACTTGGGCAGCTTATTTCTCGATGAAGGATTTGGCACTTTAGATACCGAAACTCTCGAAAGCGTTACTCAAATTTTAGAATCTTTGCGGCAGCGAGACAGGCTGATTGGAGTGATTACCCACGTTAGAGAATTGGGCGAAAGATTGCCAGCACAAGTTAAAGTCTTTAAGTCGCCGCAAGGTTCTAAAATAGAAGTTGAAAGAGTTTAAGTCTCTACTTTTTGCGATATATTGTAGTTTTTCTAGAATTGTGTTTCTTCTTCTGTAAAGATAGGAGGCCACAATTCTGAAACGGGCAATTCCCAACCGGGGAAAAGTTCTGGTAATGTTAAGATATCGCCATTTTGTAAAATTTGTGGTTCGCCAGCCGCTCGATAAATCTTCACTGTTTCTGCATCAGGATCGATCGCAATTCCGACAATCGATCCGAGCTCAACAAACTTCAAAACCTTGGTTTCGATTGGCTTAAGGCGATCGCTTTGAGACTTAATCTCTACCACAAAATCGGGAACCAACTGTCCAAAATAACGCGGACTTTGGCGCAATCGTGCGGCGCGCACAAAGGAAACATCGGGGGCTTTGACGTTAGTATCTGGCATAATAAAGCCGCCTGCGGAGTCAAAAACTCGTCCGAGACGGCGGGGATTTACCCAAGCGAAAAGAAAGGCAATGAGACGGCTGCTGATTTCACTGGATACGATGTCAGATGGGCCCATAATTGAAAGTCTCCCGTCTTCTAGTTCAATTTGGTAATCTAAACCAGCTTCAGAAAAAGCCTTTTGAACTTGCTCAACATCTTTGACAGTCATCGTTGACATAGGAACTTTCTCCCGTTATGAGCTGATATTTCATTTTAGCACGATCGCTATTTTCAATCTATAATTTAGTCAAAAGTTTAGACTTTTTACTTGTTTGTCGGCACTTGCTAAGTTATAATGATCGCAATAGATACTTTTTGAATATAGTAAAACTATTTTTTAAATCATGTCAGCCAAAGATATCTTTCACAACACAGTACGTGCGGCTTTGGAGAAAGATGGATGGACAATTACTCACGATCCTCTGTTTCTAAAAGTAACTTCTCAAGTAAAAATGCAGATAGATTTGGGAGGAGAGAAATTACTTTCTGCCGAAAAGGGGAGGCAAAAAATAGCAGTAGAAGTAAAAAGTTTTGTGGGCTTGTCGGCGCTGTCAGAATTCCATACGGCTGTTGGTCAATTTCTTAATTATCGAGTAGCATTGGAAAAATTGGAATCAGAACGAGTGCTGTATTTGGCAGTGCCTACAGATATCTATCAAGATTTTTTTACAGACTCGTTTGTTCAAACTGTGTTAGAACGATATCAAGTAAAGATGCTGGTTTTTCATGTGAAGGGACAGGAGATAACATTATGGAAAGATTAGATTATCGCCAGTTAGTTCAGAAAGTCATACATCAACACGCGACAGAGCAGTCTGAGCAAGATGTAGAAACCACTGAAATTGTTTTCGATACGGAACGCGACCGCTATTTATTGTTGTATGTGGGATGGCGGGATGAAGAACGAATTCATGGATGTCCCATTCATGTTGATATCAAAGATGGAAAGATTTGGATTCAGCGCGATTTTACGGAAGCAGGAATTGCCAATCAATTTCTAGAATTTGGAGTCCCTAAAACAGATATTGTGTTGGGATTTCGATCGCCTTATGTACGGCAATTTACTGGATTTGCGATAGCGTAGATCATTAAATAATCTCCCAAACAACAAAATTCCTACAACCCCGACTTATCCAATGATTCGGGGTTCTAATCTGTAAGTTATGTCAATTTAGTCAAACCCCCCCAAGAAACAAATATTATATGAAAAATGACCCCACTCGAATGCAATCAGTACAGTCGCCAATAATTCCAGTAGTAGGCGAACTGATTCGCCAAAATCCGGGAACAATATCTTTAGGACAAGGTGTAGTTTACTACAATCCGCCACAAGAATCATTTGAGAAAATTCCCGAATTCTTCGCAAATCTCGACAATCACAAATATAAAGCTGTCGAAGGAATTCCACAATTACAGGATGCAATCGCAGCCAAACTCAAAACCGATAACGATATAGAAATTAATAGCAAAAACTGCATTGTCGTTACCGCCGGTAGCAATATGGGATTTACCAACGCCATTCTTGCTATCACCTCAGCGGGGGACGAAGTTATTATCCAATCACCTTATTACTTCAATCACGAAATGGCGGCAATTATGGCAAATTGCCGACCTGTGATAGTAGAAACTGACGCCAAATATCAACTTAATCTCGATGCTATAAAAAAAGCAATTACCGACAAAACGCGAGCCATAGTTACCATTTCACCAAATAATCCCACTGGTGTTGTTTATTCAGCCGAAGCACTCCAAGAAGTTAACGAAATTTGTCGCCAGCACAACATATATCACATCAGCGATGAAGCCTACGAATATTTTACTTATAACGGCGTCAAACACTGTTCGCCCGCCGCTTTTCCCAACAGCAGCGAACATACAATTTCCCTGTTTAGCCTCTCCAAAGCCTACGGTTTTGCGAGTTGGCGGATCGGGTATATGGTAATACCAGAACACTTGCTCGTTTCTGTGAGAAAGATTCAAGATACAATCTTAATTTGTCCGCCCGTAATTTCTCAGTATGCAGCCCTGGGAGCCTTGCAAGTTGGTAGAGGTTACTGCGATAATTATGTAAGGGCGATCGCATCCGTGCGCCAACTGGTATTAGACGAACTCAATACCATCCAAAATTTGTGTACAATTTCCCCAGCCTGCGGAGCATTTTACTTTTTCTTGAAAGTTGATACTGAAATCGATACAATGGAATTAGTAGAAAAATTAATTCGCGAATATCACGTAGCAGTGCTTCCCGGTACCACCTTCGGCATGGATAACGGCTGCTATTTGCGGGTTGCTTACGGTGCTTTGGAGAAAGCAACCGCCACCGCAGGTATTAGGAGATTAGTTAAAGGTTTGAAGACAATTTTAAACAAGTAAAATAGGAAGATTCAACATGGTTGCCACTAATTTAAAAGCAAATACAAATATCCAAGATACCTCCGCTGCAAGACTGGCAGACTTGCGCGATTTGATGGCAGATTATGAATTAGATTGCTATTACATCCCAGCGGTTGACGAACACTTAAATTTATCCGTTCCAGCAGCGAAGCAGCGGCGAGCTTGGATGTGCGGTTTTACGGGTTCCGCTGGTGATTTGTTGGTTGGCAAAGATTCCGCTTGGTTGTTTGTGGATTCCCGCTATTACGAACAAGCCGAATTGCAAGTCGATACTGGAATTATTCAAATATCGAAACTCGGCTTAGAAGGAAATTTAACCTTAATTGAAACTTTAGAAAAATTGGCTGTAGAATCAGCCAAAAAATCAACTAAAATTCGCATGGGTTTTGACCCGTTTACCGTAGCGACAGAGCAATATCAAAATTGGGTGAAAAAATTTGCAACTGCGGAGATTGAACTCATACCAATCCCGGAGAATTTGACCGACAAAGTGCGATCGCAAACTCCTTGGCAAACAGCAGAGACTTTACCCGCGATTGATGCAGAGCCCATATTTAGCTTACCTGTATCCCTGACAGGAGAAACTGCGGCCGAAAAATTAGCCAGAGTCAGGGAAGCGATGCAAAAAGCCAACATTGATGTGCTTCCGATTACCAACCTCAATCAAATAGCGTGGCTGTTCAATCTCCGAGGCTCGGATATTCCCCACATTCCCATTTTCATATCCTATGCCATTGTCACCACAGATTCAGCGTTTTTGTTTACAAATCCTGAACGAATTTCCCCCGAAATCAAGCAAGAATTGAGGGCGGATGTAACTTTGCTTCCCTACGCAGACTATCCGCATACATTAGAAACTTGCGTAAATTTGCCACATAAAGTTCGGGTACTTTTAGACCCAAAACACAGCACAGCAGGCACGTACCAGTTAATATTAAACCATCAAGAAGCACAGTTTTACAACATCGAAATAGTTTTTGAGACACATCCGGTAGAAGGGATTAAAGCTCGCAAAAATCCCGTAGAAATCGAGCAGATGAAATCAGCCAATTTCAAAGCAAGTCGAGCGAAAACTTTGACTTTAAAGTGGTTGACAGAACAGCTAAAAAATGGTAAGGTAGTTACCGAGTTTGATGTCAAAGAAAGCATCGAACATTTTTACCAGCAAGAAACAGATTTTCAGACTTTAACTTTTAGAACGATCGCCGGTGCGGGAGCCAATAGCTCGATCGTACATTACGGAACCCCCAGCCCAGAAATAACGTTAAAACCGGGGGAACTGCTGTTATTGGACTCAGGAGCGCAATATTTAGCAGGTACAACCGACGATACGAGAACAGTAAGTATCGGAGAACCGACGGCGCTACAAATAGAACACTACACAACAGTCTTAATCGCGCACATCAACTGTGCAATGCAGCAATTTCCCAAAGGAACAACGGGAGCGCAATTAGATGCGATCGCCCGTGCGGTATTATGGCAAGAACAGCTAGACTACGGACACGGTACAGGGCACGGAGTCGGCGCGTTTTTAGCCGGTCACGAAGGGCCCAACGGCATCAGCAAATCTGTGCAGTATCCCCTGGAAGCCGGAATGGTAACAAGCATCGAACCGGGATATTACGAACCGGGATGGGGCGGAATTCGCATCGAAAATCTCTATGTTGTCAGGGAAATGCCATCCAAAAACGGTTTGGTTTGGTACGGATTTGAATCGCTGACGTATATTCCGTTTGAGCGCAAATTAATAAATGTCGATCGGCTCTCAAAGACTCAACTCGCATGGTTAAATAATTATCATGGTGCTGTAGTCGAGAAACTGGAACCCGTACTTGATGCAGCAACACTTGAGTGGTTGAAAAAAGCCTGCGCTGCGTTAGGTTAAGCCTTGTAATTTGTCGCACATTTAACTTGTGCACCTGTTTTTCGGGAAACTCTTGTGGGGTGGGCACGCGATCCCGCCCCAAAGGTACAAAATAGCACATATCAGATAGGGACACGGCACTGCCATGTTCCTACTGTTACCTAGTTACATAGTTACACTTCTCAGGATAAAATCACCTACTGATAAATAGCTAAAACTATTACTATAGAATTTTAGGGTTTCGGGCAATTAGGTGATTTAAGTCACAGTATATGCAGACGACTACTGTTAAATTCATAATGATAATCACCCAAAACAAGGGGGTTAAGTTTTATGAAAGCCGAATCAGAAGTATCTATTTCTTTTGCCATATCTATCTTTTCAAATGAAAAATTTACACCTGATGATTATAGACTAACCTATAAATCCTATGAAGAGCTAGGTCTAATTTGTGAGAATTGTAGAGAACTTGTCTTTTTTAAGCAAGGTATAGAGAGAGTTTCTCACTTCTCTCATTTCAAAAGTACAGGAAAAAATTGTGAGTGGAGAAGGAGAACATCGAGCAATAGCAATACACAACACACTGATTCAGAGAGTAGAGAACAAAGCTTAGAAAAGTTCCAGAATAAATTTAAAGGGATTATTGAACGAGCGATAATTCAATATCACAACATCTCATCTCCTCAGTTTCTTAGTCAAATAGTTAACGGTAAAATCTTAGTTGCTGAATATAACATTAATATCGAGGCGTGGCTAAGGTGGTTTAATAAAAAGAAAAACAGAAACAAGGTTGAAAATGTCGCACTAGCTTTGTATCAGAATAATGAGTTATTATCTAATATAAATAGTAGAGTTATTTTAAATTTACTTGATTACTTGTGCGTTTCTGCTAGTAAAGATATTTTGAGAGATATCCTTTATTATGTAGTTTTTGTGGTGAATAAGGAGATAGGTGTTAATAATGATTTCGAGAAAGTTTGCTGTAAAGTCATTGAAATAATAATTTTTGCTGATTGGAAAAAAGAATACGAAATCGCACCTATCACATTCAAAGGGATTGACCACCCTAATGTAGAGGAAAAAACTCCTAAAGGTCAAATCAAGGTAGAGCAGCAAACACCTAAGCCTATTAAGTTGGAAAATGAGAAAGTAGTTACAGGGTCTGCCAAGTTTGTAGATGTAATTGGTACGACTCCGGTTATTATGAAGCTTAACCCATCTACTACCGGATACAAGTTAACCGCTTTACCTGTTAAACTCCCAGACTCTTTCTGTTACGACTTAGCGAGATATATTGCTGGTAACATCCCAAAAATGTCAGCTATCACCTACCTACATAAGGAAATAACCCGACTACAAGCTTTGTCTACTGAGTTTTTCGGCGGTATTCCTCGCACTGACTTGATATCAATGTTAAACAATTTGAAAGAGGGAGTAATTGCAGATAAAAAAATAGACCCTGCTAACTTTATCACATCAAAAAACAAGCTAAGAGAGGAGTTAAATAAATCCCCCTTCTTGACTAGCAATAGGGAGCAATATTACGGCTTTTATGAGTTAGCCATAGTTACGATAACTCAGGAAGTAGAGGACAAGGAATACCAGTATAGGTTAACTAATCTCTCACCCGATGATAAAGCCTTCTACCGTCACAATCTGCCTAGTGTACTTAACTGGGTTCGTAGGGTTACTCACAATCTAAGATCACACTTCAATGTCAATAAACCAGATACGGGGGAAATTAGGAAGTATCTACAATCTAAGTTTGATTATTCCAATTGCAAGCTTAATGTTTACTACGGGGAAAAACAACCGCGCAAGGGCTTAATCATGGAAATATCGCACCAGGGGCAAGTAATTTCTGAGCATCATATCCAAATAATCGATCCTGCTAACACAGAGAAAAGATACACCCGAACCAATGAAGAAGGAAAACCCGAACAACATGACAGACATTATGGGATAATCCCCACAAAGATAACTGTTACACCCTCTTTCAACGATCATAATGATGATGAGATATTTTATGCTCTACTAGAATGCCAAAAAACAGATAGAGAGTTAGTAACTTTTGCTAAAGCTCAACTATCTAAGGTGATTAACAAGTACATATCAGCTAACAGGAATAAGTTAGTAGGGGAAAATAAATCAGCCGTACAAGTTACAGTTGCCAAGAGTGTGGGCTTCATTGATACCGGGCATGGGTATAATGCAATCAAGAAAACCTTTCTTAAGTTCTTACGTCCTTTCACTTCTGAGAGTGCTGTAAATATGGGTAAGGTAGTAGACCTAAAAACCCTTAAGCCTTACACGGATCACGATTCAACTTTTTTACTTGAGAAGATGACAGCAGGCTGGAAAACTTGGAATAAGGCAAGCGATCGGATAATTGAATTAGGTCAACAGTCATTTAGAAAGGAAAACCCAGGAAAACTAATGCTAAATGTGCATAACTTGATACAGTCTAATCCTGAGTTAAGCTCGCTAGTATGGGATGACTTGATTAACACTTTCTATCATCTCTCTCAGTTGTCTATAGGGTTTAAAAGCTCAAAGGGTGTTATCCTTACGCCTTTTGATATTTACTCAAATGATCTTCAACGATGGCAACATAGAATCAAAATTCAGTTAATCTCTATTCTTAAAGATGGAGATAAAACTAGAACATTAGGGATTGAGTCATTGTTGCAGAGAGAGATAGAGGATCTATATTCTACATTAGATCGCCTATCCCCTACTTGGAATACTAACCAAGATATCAATAAGCATCTAGCAGAGTTACACGATTGCTTATCTGCTGCTAAAAAACTTAACCCATAAGACCAACTAGCTAGGTTATACCCGGTAAGTTATCCTAGCTCTTTCTACTAAAAGCATTCAACCTTTGACTTAGGTCAGTAAAAAGAATGAATATTTAGTAGATTTAAACAAATAAAACAGGTATATACCCTACTAATGTCAACCTGCTCTAAATCCCTATCTAGCTTAGCTTTACTTCCCACTTTTTATAGACTACTAAGATAGGACATTATATCAGAAAGCCGAGCTTTAAGAGCTTAGTTGGGTATGGGGTTCTAGACCCACTTCATACCTAAAAATAAGACCAAGGCTCGAAGTTTCATCAAGCCTTGGTCTTATCAGGAAAGCTGGTGACAGGATTTGAACCTGCGACAGGCTGATTACAAATCAGCTAGCTTTAACTACTTTTGAGGTAAACCAACGGCTTGAAGCTCTACTAGATACCCTCTGTCAAAGAAACTGGGTATGAGGCGGGTATGAAATTTACCAATACCCAGAATCATGTTTATCACCCCTGATCACAGCAAAGATGGTGTAGTAGCTAAGTACGGTAAGGTTTCGGTAGAGCGATTCCAAGGTAGCTATCGTATCCGCTGGCGGTTCAATGGTCAGCGTTACGTAATAACAGTCGGTAAAGCTGACACTGATACTACTCTTAAGGTAGCCAGTGCTAAGGCTCAAGAAATCAACAGCGATATCCTCATGGAACGCTTCGATGAGAGTCTAGCTAAATATTCTCCTAAACACGCACAAGCACTAGCACCTGTACAACGGGTAACTAAGCTTAATCTAGCAGATGTTTGGGAACACTACAAGCAAGCCCATGTACAGCGAGTAGCTAAAACAACTCAAAAAAAAGACTGGAAAGAAGTAGAGAGGTGTTTAGCTAAAGTTTCCAGTGAAGCTCTTGACCTTGACAATCCTCACTTACTATTGCAGGAATTATTGGAGCATTACAGTTCCAGCACCTTAAAAAAAGCAATTGCTAACATCAATGCTGCCTCCAACTGGTCTGTTGAAACTAAGTTAATCAGTGATAATCCCTATCACAATCTCAAAAAGCAACTGCCTAAAGGACAAAAAAGCAAACGTTCTAAAGAATGCTTTGAGCCTGAAGAAGTTAAACGCATTATTCAGTCATTCTCAAGTAATGAATTCTGTTCACCTGCTAGTGCTTACTTTCATTCCTACTACTCTGGTTATGTAGAGTTTCTAGCTTTAACAGGTTTCCGACCAGAGGAAGCAATAGCTCTCAATTGGAATGATATCAAAGAAAGAAATGGGAGGACTGTGATAGTGGTTAGCAAAGCCTACTCAAAGGGAGAGTTAAAGGATACTAAAACCTACAATACTCGAATTTTCCCTTGCAATGACCAACTTCTTAGCCTCTTAAGACGCATTCCTAAACGTCAAAATGAAAATAATCTAGTCTTTCCTAGTGTAGAGGGAGGATATCTGAATCAAGATAATTTTCTCAATCGGCAATGGCGTCCTGTAGTAATCAAACTGTACCAGTCTGGAACAATTAGCCAATACCTACCCTGTTATAATCTTCGGCACTCATTCATCACTCGCTTAATTCGGGATGGTTATGATCCATCTACCGTAGCAGCACTGGTAGGCAATAGTCCTCAAGTTATTCTAGACCATTACCTAGCAGCTAAGAAGGATTTAACCTTACCTGAGTTGTAAGTCTCGTAAATAAAACAGAAAATCAAGAGGATAGAGGCGAAAAACTTCTATCCTTTTCATTGATGTGCGTTGGTACGGTAAACCGAACATGATATTACGGTTATTTTGACCTTGATTATTCGGTCGATTCAATTAACGACTTTATATAATGAGTAATAGGTAAACACTGAACCTTGACAATTTAGGAGTCTCTTATTTTCTTGTCTTACAAGCAAGAACTTAGAGATTCTCGGTTTCTAGCGATTTTGCTATGGCAATCTCCGTTAGAACATTTTCGGGGTGTTTATATGATTATTTCCTCTCTATTTTTGACTATTTTTTAATATGACGAACTACCAAGGAACCAAAGCAATTATTGCTAATAACTTTGCTGATCGGTTAAAGCTTAACAAAGTCACCAAGGATATTTACTTGGATGGAGAACTATTTGACTTACCTAAGTTTAGGCATCAGGTTTTTCTCCACCATAATACAGTCCTAAAAAATGATAAGTATATCTATGAACTAGCCCACATCTACGCTAGGAAAAATTTATTTTCTCCCTTAGAGGATTACTTAAGTGAATGCGAGTCTAAGTTCCCAGATATAGACTACAAAGATGTTTTTAGAGAGCTTAATGAGAAAGTCCTACATATTGACCCTGATTCCTTAGAAGGAGTATTTTTACCTAAGACTTTAGTAGGTGCAGTAGCTAGAGTATTTCAGCCCGGTTGTCAATTTGATACTGTACTTATACTTAAAGGTTCTCAAGGGTTTTATAAGACTTCTTTCTTCAAAGCATTAGCAGGAGAGGACTTATTTACTTCTATGACTTTGCAAGCTTATAGCAAAGATGAACAGATGGTTTGCAATAGTAAGTGGATTATTGAGCTAGGAGAGTGTGAAGATAGTCTTACACCTTATCTCTTAAGTAAATTAAAGGGGTTTATTACGAAAACAAGCGACACCTATCGCAAGCCTTATGATAGTAGACCGATTACACTACATCGACAGTTTATTCTGGTAGGTACAACGAATAAAGATAAGTTTTTAGTTGATCCTACAGGTAATAGAAGATTTTGGTGCTTAGATGTAAACGAGAAAATAGATATTGACTGGGTAAAAGAAAATAGAGATTTGATTTGGGCTAGTGCTGTTAAAGCCTATAAAGATAATTATCCTATCTACTTAAATGAAACTGAGCAAGAAATGCTTAATGCCCTAAATAAAAAATATGAAGCAAATGATATGTGGGAAGATATAGTAGCTGATTGGGTAGAGAAACAACAAGAGCCTTTTGTTTTGAGCGATGTCTTAACTCAGGCTATAGGAAAAGAACCTAAGTCTTGGACTAGAAAAGATGAAGAAAGGATTACTAATATTCTGACAGGTTTAGGCTTAGAAAAACCCACTCAAACTAGCAGGGTCAACGGTAAGCCGGGTAAATACTGGCGAGTACCTGTGGCTGTAACTAGGTAATTGCTCAGTTACGTTTGAGTTCCAAGCTGAATCCTTTATATATCACGGGGTTCAGCTATTTTGTAACTGTGTAACCGTGTAACTGTAACATTTTAACTAATCCTTTGGATCGATCGGTCAATCTAGTTAATTGATAGACCCGGAGAAAATAAAGATCCAATGGTGTTAAACCCACATTCCGCAGATGTGATTATCTTACTGGTATTTTTCAAAAATCAAAGCCATAAAGCTTTTTTTAGTCTAAC
>NZ_JAUBTV010000082.1:0-33324 GCF_036705145.1 Microcoleus sp. B5-D4
CTGGACTTCGCTCGTTAGGCTGTCTGAATCCATCGTCGCGGGTGGGTCATTGACCAAACTATAGTTTAATATAAAGCCGTCCTAAAACGACGGGGTTTCCACCCACCTTTCTGATGACTCGCATGGGAAATCGGTAATTGGTAATAGGTAATTAATCGTTACCAGGCTCTAGCCTGGTAACGCAGATCCAGAGGCTCTGCCTCCTATCTTCCTAAGTACCAGAGAGGCAGAGCCTCGCTTACATCGGTTCCCAGGCTCTAGCCGGGGAACCAGTAACCTTTAGTTTTTCCCAAAACCTTTGCCGCGATTGGTTGAAGGCATACAAAGACAGTTTTCGAGTTGCGATCGCAAAGTCTCGGTATCCAAACCCTGACCAATGAGAACAAGCTGGTTTTTGCGATCGCCTTTCCACTCGTCGTCATCCATCGAAAATCGCTTACCGCTCAAGTGAAAAATATGCCGTTTGGGACTTTCTTCAAACCACATAATCCCTTTCGCGCGAAACACATTTGTTGGCAGTTGTTGGTCTAAGAAATATTGAAATTTTCTCAGAGAAAACGGCTTGTCGCTTTGGAAAGAAATTGAGGTAAATCCGTCATTTTCTAAATGGTCGGAGTGGTCGTGATGGCTGTGGTCATGATGGTCGTGATGGTCGTGATGGCTGTGGTCGTGATGGTCGTGATGGTCGTGATGGTCGTGATGGTCGTGATGGTCGTGGTCGTGACTGCTAGCAGTTTTTTCAGATTGGAAATATTTGTCCGATTCAAACAATCCGACGCTGAGGACTAGCGGTAGGGGCACTTGCGATTTTACTGTTCGCAGAATTCGAGCACCTTCTTTGACATCGCGAATCTTAACTTCCAACAAATCTAAATCTGCTTCCTCAACCAAATCTGTTTTGTTGAGGATAATTATATCGCCGTAAGCTATTTGACTGTAAGCTGCTTGAGAGTTGAACAAATCTAAGCTGTAGTTGGCTGCGTCTACTAATGTAACTATCGAATCGAGACGAGTCAGGTCGCGCAGTTCTGTGCCTAAAAAAGTCATCGCTACTGGCAGCGGGTCGGCGAGTCCGGTTGTTTCGACTACCAGATAATCGAGATTTTCTTGACGTTCTAAAACTTTGTAAACTGCATTAACTAAATCTTCATTAATTGTGCAGCAGATGCAGCCGTTGTTCAGCTCAACCATGTTGTCGTCGGTGGTGACAATCAGTTCGTTGTCGATGCCGATTTCGCCAAATTCATTTACCAAAACTGCTGTTTTCAAGCCCTGCTGATTGGTCAGGATGTGGTTGAGCAGGGTTGTTTTGCCGCTGCCGAGAAATCCTGTAATGATTGTAACGGGCAATCCGTGTTTGGGAGCGTCCATCGCCGGTTCTGTCTCGGACTGAGTTGTAGATTGCATAGCTTGAATGTCAAATAATGTCGATCGCACTTTCTTTGTGGCTCTTATTGTATCTTAATTAGGACAAGGCCTGGTAAACCCAGTTTCTCGGAGAAATGTTGGGTTTGGTGGCATGGTATCTACGCATCAACCGGGAATCAGCCCGAGAGTGCAAAATAAGTGGGCCGCTAATTATCGGCAATTGCTAACGCGGTCGATCGCACTTTTTTATTTTTTTGATAAAATTTTGTCCAGAGTACCTGTCGCAGTTTTTGCCACTAACTCCAGCAGCGACAAATTTGGGACAGACTCAAGCTAAGTGTGATCGGCTAATTCCCGCTACTCTATAATAAATAGTTTTAATTACCGACCTGCGTAAAATATTTAAATCTCAACTATCAATTAAAACAGGGCGGTGGCTAACAACAGCCACCGCCCTCAAGATAGTATTGCGCTATCTAAATCTGTGCTTACGCAGGAAGCAAGACTGAATCAATAATGTGGATGACGCCATTATCAGCAGCAACATCGGCTGTTGTAACGGTAGAATCATTGATTTTGACACCATTGGAAGCATCAATTTTCACTTCTGAACCTTCAACTGTTTTGGCAGATGTCAGCTTGACCACATCAGCGGCCATAACTTTGCCAGAAACCACATGATAAGTCAAGATTTTTGTGAGCTTAGGAATGTCATTAAGCAGTGCTTCTACAGTACCTGCGGGAAGCTTAGCAAAAGCTTCGTCTGTAGGAGCGAAAACTGTGAAGGGGCCAGCGCCTTTGAGAGTATCTACTAAACCAGCGGCTTGGACGGCAGCAACTAGGGTTGTAAAAGAGCCTGCCGAAACGGCGGTATCAACGATATCAGCCAAGTGAGTCACCTAGTTTTTGTAATCTATAAATCACTATAACGCTAAAAAGTTAATTTAGCTACATTAATTTTTTCTCTAGTTCTGTCTGGTTTTGTGATTATTTAAGATAGCATTTTTTATTTAACTCCTTTTCTAAAATACCTATCTAAAGGTAGATAAAAGTTTTTTGACTTTACTGTATTTTAAGAGAGAGAAATGTAATCCTAAATACATTAGTAAGACGATCGCCCCTGCGCGCTGTTTAAACGTAAACGCAGGGGCGAGACAGCATCGCCCCTGCTACGAAATTTTGATTGACTTGGCAAAACACTCAACCTTCAGCGCAGCGCTAACAGATTACAAAAGCCCGCCACCCCGACTGATGGCAACAGTTTGGGAAATCCCGATCTAAACTGTTAACAACCATTAACTAGCGGAAGGGTGACATGAGATACAAACTACTAGGTCACAGCGGACTTCGCGTTTCCGAAATCTGCCTCGGAACCATGACTTTTGGGGAAGACTGGGGTTGGGGGAGCTCCTACGACGAAAGCCGTAAAATGTTCGACGCCTTTGCAAAAGCGGGCGGCAATTTCATTGATACCGCGAATCTCTACACCAACGGTACTAGCGAAAAATATGTCGGTGAGTTCATCGCAGCCGATCGCGAAAAATGGGTAGTTGCCACTAAGTATAGCCTCAACATGAAGAATGGCGAAATCAATGGTTTCGGCAACCACCGCAAAAATATGGTACAAGCAGTAGAGGCCAGTTTGAAGCGGCTGCAAGTTGAATACATAGATTTGCTGTGGCTGCACGCTTGGGATTTTACAACACCCGTCGAAGAAGTGATGCGCGCTTTTGACGATTTGGTGCGCGCCGGCAAAATTCTTTATATCGGCATTTCCGATACGCCGGCTTGGATTATTTCTCAAGCAAATACGATCGCCAATCTGCGCGGTTGGACACCATTTATCGGCTTGCAAATCGAGTATTCTTTAAAAGAGCGAACTCCTGAACGGGACTTGATCCCTATGGCAAAAGCCTTTGATATTGGCGTCACAGCTTGGAGTCCCCTAGCAGCCGGTTTGCTGACAGGAAAATACAACACTTCAGAAACAGCCAGCGAAGCTAAACGGCTTAATTCACCTGAATCTGGAAAAATTAACGAACGAGACCTCAAAATTGCTGACGAAGTTAGCTTCATAGCAGCCGAAATTGGCAAACCTGCTTCTCAAGTAGCCCTAAATTGGCTGATCCAACAGCCAGTCGAAGTTATTCCGATTGTGGGTTCGCGCAAACTCTCGCAACTTCAGGAAAATCTGGCTTGTTTGGAGTTTAAATTAACCCCCGAACAAATGCAGCAGTTAGACAAAGTAAGTGCAATTGAATTGGGATTCCCTCACGATTTCTTAAAGAGTTCGATGGTGCAAGATTTTGCCTTTGGAGGAGGAATAGCCAAAATTGACAGCCGCCGACTGTAAAGTTGCTGCTATTTTCTAGTCGCGGGTTTACGTGGATATTTGGCGTTTGATTGCAGATATCGGCGAACGCGCACGCAAGAGGGATGATTGACATTTGTGCTGTGGGCGCGAGGTTAAACTGACGCCCACAGCACAAATGTTATCACCTTGGTATCTTGCCACACAGTCGCGCAAAATCTTAGGTTTATCATTGCGGTTGCCTGGATTCTCTGTTATTGTTGAGACAGGTACTCTCCGGTGAGTTTAACCCCACTCTATAAACTGTCAATTGTTAATCTATCGGAAGTCAGAAATGTCTGCTCATTATCTGTATATTAGGATACAAATTTTCCTAATTAGCGATCGGATGAGTTAAAGAAAAAGCAAGGTTTGTCACATCAAAAAGCAACATAAACTTGATGGCAAATTTTGTCTCATCTCCAAATAAAGCAATAAAACTCGCTCTTTTTTCACCCCGTACCTGCCAGTTAAAAGTCATTTTACAAGGTCGATCGGCATTTTAACGGCATTGGAACCCCGCATACAAGCTAGGTGTCTCCTGAGATAAAAGTCATCCTTCAGATAGAAGTAAAGGCCGGAAAACTGGGTTACATTTAACAACAATAGCAAGTCTAACAATATTAACTTATCTCTAAGTTTCAATTCTGAAAAAAGCAGATAAGCGTGTTTTTCCGCAGCTAAACAGTTTCTTTGTTTGGCTCCCTGAATGCGGCGCTTGCTCGTCAATAAAAGTTCTCAGATTTATGCTTGCGACTTTCAGTAAGACAATGCTGAGAAATATATCCTATTGACCAATTTTAACTGACAAATTTTCATGGACAAATTCCAGAGGCTAATATGTCGCCCCCAGAAAACTCAGTAAACAATAAGTATAGCAATAAAAGTCGAGCATGGGAGATCCGATTTACCTCTATAGATCCAGCCAAATCGCCCTCTCAATTCGCTCCCCCGCCCGCATTGCGCGCCAACTTATCAACAACTGATGCTTTAGAGGCACCCGATTTAGTTTGCCTGTCTCATTTGCGGTGGAATTTTGTATATCAGCGTCCGCAACATCTCTTGAGTCGCTGTGCTAAAAGTCGTCGCGTCTTCTTTGTAGAAGAACCAATTTTGAGCGAGGCTACAGATTGGTGGCTCGATGTCAGCATCCACGAAAGCGGAGTCTGGGTAATAGTACCGCACCTGAGCGAAGGAATCAGCGAAGCAACAGCACAAACTGCTCAGCAAGCCATGCTAGATGATTTGTTTCGATCTGCAGAAATTAGCCAGTACATCCTCTGGTATTACACACCAATGGCTGTCAGTTTCACAAACCACTTAAAGCCGCTAGCTGTAGTCTACGACTGCATGGATGAACTGTCAGCATTCAAAGGCGCGCACCCGGATTTAAAAGCAAATGAAAACCAATTATTAAAGCGCGCCAGCGTAGTATTTACCGGGGGACACAACCTTTACGAAGCCAAACAGCACCAGCACCCAAACATTCACGCTTTCCCCAGCAGCATCGAAAAAGAACACTTTGCGACAGCCAGGAATCTTTCACAAGAACCGTCGGATCAAAAAGACATTCCTCACCCGCGTTTGGGATTTTATGGCGTCATAGACGAACGCATGGATATCGAACTGCTGAGGGGAATTGCCCAAGCAAGGCCGGACTGGCATTTAGTCATCATTGGCCCCGTGGCGAAAATCGATCCGGCAACTCTGCCAACTCACCCAAATATCCACTATCTCGGCGGCAAATCTTATCAAGAACTGCCAGCGTATCTTGGCGGATGGGATATCGCCATGCTGCCTTTTGCGATTAACGAATCGACTAAGTTTATTAGTCCTACGAAAACTCCAGAATACCTCGCTGCCGGCAAACCTGTGATTTCTACTCCTATCCGCGACGTGGTGCGGCCCTACGGAGAAAACGGCTTGGTTCGGATTGCTAGCAATTCTTCAGAATTCGTTGCTTGTGCTCAAGAAATCCTTAGCGAAAGTTCGGACGTTCGCAGCAAATGGCTGAGTGAAGTAGACGCCTTTTTAGCAGACAATTCTTGGGACAATACCTGGGGCGAAATGCTGGGGTTGATCGAAAGTGCGATCGACGAAAAACGGCAGAAAGCCCAAGGCAGGATGAAAGTTTTAAGTTAGGAATGTTGAGGTTGAAGTTAAAGAGTTACACTTTACGGATTCAAAAATTAACACTCAACAATCCTCGCTGTATGTCCAATTACGAATTATTCCTTACCCTTACCCACAATCAGAGGTGTTTCAATGTTTGACTATTTAATCGTCGGAGCAGGATTTGCAGGTAGCGTCATTGCCGAAAGACTAGCAAATGAAGCCGGAAAAACAGTCCTGATAATTGATACCCGCAACCACATCGGCGGCAACGCATACGATCACTACGACAACCACGGCATCCTCGTACACAAATACGGCCCCCACATTTTTCACACCAATTCACGCCCTGTTTTCGAGTATCTTTCGCGCTTCACCGAGTGGCGGCCCTACGAACACCGCGTCCTCGCCAGCGTAGACGGTCAACTGCTGCCCATTCCGATCAATCTCAACACCGTAAACAAACTTTACGGACTGAATCTCACCTCATTTGAAGTAGAAGATTTCTTCGCGAAAGTAGCAGAACCAAAGGATTACATTCGCACTTCCGAAGATGTCGTTGTCAGCAAAGTCGGTCGCGAACTTTACGAAAAATTCTTCCGCAACTACACCCGCAAACAGTGGGGAATGGACCCGTCGGAACTCGACAACTCAGTGATTGCGCGCGTACCCACTCGCATTAACCGGGACGATCGCTATTTCACCGATACCTATCAAGCAATGCCGCTGCACGGCTACACTCGGATGTTTGAAAAGATGCTTTCTCACCCAAACATCAAGGTGATGCTGAATACCGACTACCGGGAGATTGAGGGTTTTATCCCTTACGGAGAAATGATTTACACCGGGCCTGTCGATTCCTATTTCAATTATTGCTACGGCAAACTTCCTTACCGTTCCTTGGAATTCAAGCACGAAACACTGAACGTAGCCGTACACCAAGAAGCACCGGTGGTAAATTACCCCAACGAGCATTTATATACTCGCTGCACCGAGTTTAAATACCTCACCGGACAAGAGCATCTAAAAACTAGCATTGTCTACGAATATCCCCAAGCTGAGGGAGACCCTTACTACCCGGTTCCGCGTCCAGAAAATGCCGAACTTTACAAGAAATATAAAGCTTTGGCTGATGCAACTCCGGGAGTTTCTTTCGTGGGAAGGCTGGCGACTTACAGGTATTACAACATGGATCAAGTGGTCGCTCAAGCTCTGACAACTTACAAACAAATTACTACCAAACCGGTGATTGAATTGGTAGAAAATGTTAACGGTTCGACCTCTCATGTAAGCTCCTCGAATGGAGTGGTCGAGAGTCCAGCCCCAGCTTCTCTAGAAGTCGCTGCTGTCAACGGCAACGGCAAATCTGCTAGCAAGTAGCTGGAATCTGTGAATTACGGGTAAAAAGGTAAGGTGCCCACAGAGCACCTTACTCGGTTTTCCTCAAAAGTTATTTAATAATTCAAACAAGCATTGAGGTAAAAATGAACGTTCTAGTGAAAATTGTTTTGTCTCATGAGGTTTTGGAAAATTCTCAATTTGCTCAGTTTCAGAAAGAAATACAGCGCCTCATTGAAAGCGGTGGCAAAATTCTTATGCTGGATTTCTCACAAATAAATTTCCTGAAAAATTCAGAGTTAATGGCTGTAGTGGCGATCGTGAAATTAGTTAGAGACAGCAAATGTATACTTTTGATCTCTGCCATGAGCGAACAAGTTAGAATTCTATTTGAACTCACGGGACTACAGCAAATATTTCATTGTTTGCCGTTCGCCGAAGAATTTTCTCTCAAAAGTGAGCTAACTGAACCGTTAGGAGGTTTGCAAAGTCTTGCTAGCTAGAGGGAGAGGGGGAGAGGGGGAGAGTGAGAGAGGGGGAGAGTGGGGGATAGAGAAAAATCTTCCTGGTTTATTCTTCTTTCTTCTGACTAATGACTTCAGCACAAGAGAGCCTTCAGATGAGGCTGTTTTAAGGTGCAAAACTTTTGCAAATTAATCAGCAAAAAACTTGTCAAAGTGGGGGTAATTGTCGCTAACCTATATATATAACTTTGGGTAGATGTGCCGATGAGTTGGTTAGGTAGAGAACTAGAAAATTGCGAAATAGAAGAGTCTGCAACTCTTGATAGTAAGGTGACAGTTCAAGGACGGAAAACAGGTTATCCGCGCCCCCAACTGCGCCGAAGCAACTGGATTTGTCTCAACGGTCAGTGGAGATTTGCTTACGATGACGCGGGCCACTGCGTGCAGCCGATCGATATTTCTGAGTGGACTCACACTATAGAAGTGCCGTTTGCTCCAGAATCGGCAAAAAGCGGGATCGGCGACACGAATTTTCACCCCAACTGCTGGTACGAACGCGAATTTGACATACCCCACACAGAAGGCAGAGTTCTCCTCCACTTTGGGGCCGTAGACTACCGCGCCCGCGTCTGGGTGAACGGTCAGTTTGTCATCGAACACGAAGGCGGACACACTCCTTTCACCGCAGACATTACAGCAATTGTGAACCTCAACGGGATGCAGCGGGTGACAGTCTGGGCCCACGACGACCCCCAAGATTTGGAGCAACCGCGGGGCAAGCAAGACTGGCAAATAGAGCCCCACAGTATTTGGTATCCGCGCACGACGGGCATTTGGCAGACAGTCTGGGTAGAATTGGTGCCTCACACTTATATCGAGCGCATCCGCTGGACTCCCCAGTTTGAACGCTGGGAAATCGGTTTTGAAGCGTTTGTCGCGGGCGATCGCCAGTCGGGAATCCAAATTAAAGTTAAACTGTCGATCGGCTGTATGCTGCTGGTCAACGACACCTACGAAGTCATCAACGGCGAAATCCACCGCCGCATCGCCCTCTCAGACCCTGGTATCGACGACTACCGCAACGAATTGCTGTGGAGTCCCGAAAAACCGACGCTAATTAACGCTCAAGTGCAGTTGTGGGCGGACGGCAAACTACTCGACGAGGTTAAATCTTATACCGCCATGCGGACGGTCAGCATCCAGCGCGATCGCTTCATGCTAAACGGCCGCCCCTACTATTTGCGACTGGTGCTCGACCAAGGTTACTGGCCAGACACCATGATGACTGCCCCTTCAGACGAAGCTTTGCGGCAGGATGTCGAATTAGTCAAAGCAATGGGTTTCAACGGCGTCCGCAAGCACCAAAAAATCGAAGACCCCCGATTTTTGTACTGGGCTGACGTGCTGGGGCTCCTAGTTTGGGAAGAAATGCCCAGCGCCTACCGCTTCACTCCCAAAGCCGTGCAACGGCTGACGCGGGAGTGGACGGAAGTCATCGACCGCGACGCCAGCCACCCCTGTATCGTAGTCTGGGTGCCGTTCAACGAATCTTGGGGAGTTCCGAATTTAGTCGAAGCCGCAGCCCACCGCAACTACGTGCAAGCGCTGTATTTCTTGACAAAAACCCTCGATCCGACTCGCCCCGTCATCGGTAACGACGGCTGGGAAAGCATCGATACCGACATCCTGGCGATTCACGACTACGACAACAACCCGCAAACCCTAGCCAAACGCTACGGGCCCGAAGTCCAGCTAGCCGATTTGTTCGATCGCGGGCGTCCCGGCGGGCGAGTCCTCACCCTCGACGGCCACCCGCACCAAGGACAGCCGATGATGCTGACCGAATTCGGCGGCATAGCTTGCGCCGGGCGCGAAAACCCTGATTTTTACAGGGTTTGGGGCTACGTGCGCGCGTCGGACACGCTGGAACTGCAAAGGCGCTACAGCGCGCTGTTGAAGGTGGTAAACCGAGTGGAAATGTTTAGCGGATTTTGTTACACGCAGTTAACCGATACTTACCAAGAAGCTAACGGTTTGCTGTATGGCGATCGCACTCCCAAGTTTCCCCTAGAGGTGATCGCCGCGGCAACTCTCGGCTGGGATATTCCCGAAGAAAGTTCACAGCCGCAAGCTATTACTCAGTGCTAATCGGGAATGGGGAATGGGGCATGGGGCATGGGGCATCGGTTATTAGTTATTAGTTATTAGTTATTAGTTATTAGTTAATTGCTAACAATTACCAATTTCTAAATTCCTAATCCCCAATGCCCCATGCCCTATCCCCTATGCCCTATGCCCCATGCTCAATGCCCCATTACTCATTCGATAGATGTTTCAAAGTTTTTTCATGGGTGGCTTTGAATGTTCTACCCACAAATTGCGATCGGGAAAGCGTCTCGACGTAACAGCCGCCACCGGTCACGATAAATTTGCAGCAGCCGACTACCAACGCTTGCAGCAGCAAGGCATTTACACAGTCCGCGAAGGCCTCCGCTGGCACTTAATTGAACAGTCGCCCGGAAAATACGATTTTTCCAGTTCCCTCCCAATCATCCGGGCCGCCCGCGACATGAAAATGCAGGTAATTTGGGATTTGTTTCACTACGGCTGGCCAGACGATATTGATATTTTCAGCCCCGAATTTGTGTCCAGGTTTGCAAGCATGGTGCGCGCTTTTATGGAAGTGCTAACTGAAGAAACAGACCAAACACCTTTTGTAACACCTGTCAATGAAATTTCATTTATTGCATGGGGCGGCGGCGATGTCGCCTACATCAATCCGTTTGCGAAAGGGCGGGGAGACGAGCTAAAAATCCAGTTAATCAAAGCTTCGATCGCAGCGATAGAATCAGTTTGGGAAGTCAATCCCCGCACTCGCATTGTTCAAATCGACCCCGTAATTAACATTATTGCTGACCCTAACAAACCGGAGGATCGGGATGCGGCGGAAGGTTATCGCTTATCTCAATATCAAGCTTGGGATATGTTGGCTGGACGTTTTCGCCCGGAACTCGGCGGCAAGGAAAAATATCTCGATATTATTGGGGTGAATTATTACGATCGCAATCAGTGGGTTCACAATGAAGAGCCCATGAAATACACCGATCCGCTGTACCGCCCGTTTCGTGAAATGCTGCAAGAAGTGTTTGAGCGCTACGGCCGCCCCTTATTCATAGCAGAAACAGGCACTGAAGACGATTTTAGACCTGTCTGGTTTAATTATGTGTGCACTGAGGTAGTGGCTGCGATGAAAGCAGGAGTTCCGATAGAGGGAATCTGCTTGTATCCGATTGTTAACCACCCGGGTTGGGACGACGACAGGCACTGTTACAATGGTTTGTGGGATTATTGCAATGAATCGGGCGATCGGGAAATTTACCAGCCTTTGGCGGATGAATTGCAGTTCCAAAGGCAGCAGATTGAACCCTTGCTGAAGTTGCAGAATTGATGATTGCTATATAATTCTGTAGGGTGCGCTGCGGCGCACCTTATACTAAATCTGCGTTAAAAATTCCCGATGATTTCCTAATATTTTATTCGCTCAACTCAGCATAAAAGAGTCAAGCTCATCTACATTGTGAATAATCTTGGAATCAGAAACGCCATAAGCTTCAGCTAATTCGATACTAGCTTGTAATCTCACTTCGAGGTTTAAGTTAGGATCAAAAGCTGCTTCTGCTAAATTACCTAGTCGTTCATAGGTAGCAAGAAGATTAGCAACGGCTACCTTGTAAGCTCGGTCAATTTTAGCCAGGGACTGTTGATAATATTGTTCCACTTGTCGAGCAAGATGAGTATCTTGTCCCAATAACTGCTTGCAAAAACCAGTCACGATTCGACCCGCGATCGCACCAATGACAGCGCCAACAACAGGAATCGGAATCAAAGCTTGTCCGATAGTAGCTCCAGCAGCAACAATGGCTGAATCAGCACAAGCAAATAAACTTAATTCAACGAATTGATCGGCAGTAATTTCCCCTCGGTTCAAACTACCCACTAAACTAGCAACTTCCAAGCCGGCACTAACAAAAGCACCAGCTAAAGGTGCAGACATTTGGGTAAAATTGGTTAACCCATAAATAACTGTTGCCGATATACCACTAAGTGCAGCTCCTTTTGCGGTATCAATTCCAATTTCTTGCCAGTCTTCGGGGGTTAACTCACCCTTAAAAACGTTTTTACCTTGCTTATACTTAGCGTAAAGCTTAGTAGCAAATCGAATACTACCACCAATAACCGCGCCTTTAAAAGCAACGTTACCAAAATCAGTCAGAGTAGGTTGAGCCTCGTAGCGTATCCCATCCTTAATTTGTTTGTGTTCTTGCTTTAATTCATGCTCTTTGCGGTCTAGCGTATCGTCAACTTTGCCTATTTGCACATCTTCATAGTTAGACGATCCAGCTTGAACAGTCTGACTGAAAGGACGACCAGACATCTGCTCTATTTCTTGAGCTTTTTCTTGTATTTTTTGAGCAGTACGGCTGGTTATTCCCTCGACTTGTTCCCCTTTCAATATTTTATCAATAATTTCATATTGGTTTTTAGGGATATGGTAATATGACCCATCTCTGCCAAAGTTTTCGTATTTCTTCATGTGGTCGAGAACGTGGTCTAAATTATTGCCAACGCCATTCACAAATTTAGACTGTACTTTAATACCATCAATTAAATAATCTTCCGGTGCTGTTCTACCCACTCCATCAAAAGTAGCGCGAGTTTCAGAGGAGTTCAAAAGAGATTTTGCATTGCGAATACCAACTTCCACTTGCTCAGCTATTTCACCGTGTTTTGTGCTTGTGTTTCCCAGAATTTTTTCGGGAGTACCCACAAAATCACGAACTTTATCAATCTCCCCGACCGCTGCAAAAAAAGCTCGGTCTTGTTTACTGAGTTCCCTTGCAAGCTGTTCTGCATGGCGCAGATTTTCCTCTGCTACTATTGCAGCAACGAATTGAGTTGTCAGATGTCTATCTTCTCTGTTTTCCATGCTTAAAAAATTGCAGCATTACTCCCTAATTGCTAGAGGATAATGCTGCACTCCAAATTATAATTACATTTTCAGGTCTACGGTCTTTTTAATAGACTCGCTCAGGGAAGTAATGGAATTGATTAAAGTCCCCAGCCTTTGTTTGAGAGCTTGGCTAAAATTCAGGTAATTCAAAGGTGCATTCTGCTTGAAGTATTGCAGTTCACTTTGAATCAACTTAGCTAGTTTGACAGTTTCCCCCTCAAGAAGATTGACTTCTTTCTTGGTTATGTTGACTTTAGCTGTGTCACCTTCAATTTCAAGAGCGCGGTTGTTGGCTTCGTCACCAATTTTTTCATTCTCGTTACTTGCCCAAAAAGCACTACCAGCCAAAGCTACACCACCAATCCCCCAGCCAATCGGCCCTGCTAGTGCCAGCAGTGCATTTCCAGCCACCATACCGCCACCACCCACAGTAAGAGCGCCACCTCCTAACCAGGCTAAAGCAGCATTAACGGCGGCTGCACCGGAAAGAGAAGCAATTGCAGTACCTGTTGAGGCTGTTCCAAAAGTTGTGGCAATTGCCATTGCTGCTGCTGGCCCAAAACAGGCAACTCCTGCTCCAGCCATGACTCCTGCACCACCTGCTGCTGCTACATTGCTGTTATGAGCCGAATAAATTAGATCCCAATCTTCGCCAGTAATTTCCTTGAGCTGAAACTTCAGTTTTGTAACAACTTTGCTAAATTCTTTTGGCGAATTGGCCAGCGTGTTAATGTAATTTTCGCATAGTTGGATAATCTCAACCCCACGATTAACTCGCGTTTGATAAAGACTTCCAGCGGCATTTTGTAAATACTCACAATCTCTTTGGTACTTTTCTACTGCACGGCGCAGTTTCTCTTGTGCCTCTTTTTTGTATTCGTGGTTAAACATTTACGGGTAAATACCTAATTATGAGGAGTTTGTGTTGATAACTCTGTCCAGCAGATAACTCTACCGCGCCAGCAGTGAGCCTTCCCCGATTCCAGGTGTAAAATTAATCACGATCCTGCTTTCCCTGATCTTAACCTAACCACCTTTAACAAAGAAACTAATAAGCATTAGGAATCGTGTTAGACTTTGATTATAAAAAATCCAGAAACCTATCCCCTGCAATGGCATCCTCTAACGATCGCTTCCCCGAAGCTGCCCGCGACTGGGACTTAGAAACTCTTTACACAGACCTAGCATCCGCCAAGGGAAAGCGGCTCACGCCCACAGAGAAACAACATCTACGGGGTCTACTCTGCGGCTACAGTCCCGCCGAAATTGCCGAAAGGCTCAGTAAAAACCCCAAGGGAATTGCAGTAGATTTCTGTAATACTTTATACCAATACGTAAAAAATCTTGTAGGTAAAGCTGATGAAAAGGTAGAAAACTGGAGGAAGATTTGTGAATGGCTGGAGGACGCAGGATATAAAACTCAGCCATCTCCCGAACCTGAATCAGGCGATTGTTTATCCGCAAAAATTATAATAAAAAAAGCAAATGTAGTTCTTGATAAAAATCAAATCATAGTTGATATAAACCTGCGAATAGTCGCCTCCTCACCTTCAGAGATTCCCATTATAGAAAAGTTTGATATCAATGGCAATGGTGCAAACTAAGGAAAGTGCGATCGAACTGAGATGTTGCACCATTCTCAATTACTTGTTTATCAACAGGCTTTTCGGCCTGTTCCACAAGAAAATTCACTCTTTGTGGAACAGGCCGAAAAGCCTGTTAAGCGAGAATGGTGCAAGATGTGCGATCGAACGCATCAACTTAATGTTAGACCCAATAGCAATAAGGGCGGGCAAGATGCCCACCCCACATACTAGATATCACTTGGATATCAGACTTAAATTTTCAATACCCCCAGGGGAATTCGAATCCCCGTCGCATCCGTGAAAGGGATGTGTCCTAGGCCTCTAGACGATGGGGGCGCGTCGTTGCGTTTGCTTGTGTTCCGCACCTTTATTACCTTAACTAATCTTTCCCAATCTGTCAACTACTTTGCGAAACTTTTTTTTCTAGTCGTCCCAAAGCACGTCACAGTAGGCTTTGAGGATGGCGGCGCAATTGCCGATCGCCCCGAGATGAGCAATTTCAAAGCCGTGGGTGTTCTGGGTGGGGAAAGCCAAACAAGCGGCGCGGGCTACGTGGCCGAACTTCATGGCGATCGAAGCATCGCTCCCAAAACCGCTAATTACCGCCAACTGCACCTCTACATCGGCTGCTGCTGCGGCTGCGCGCAATTGGGCGTTCAATCCTTCATCGTAGACTCCGTAGCCGTCCTGAACCAGCAAAACCGGGTTTTCGCCGTCACGAATCGGGTATTCCGGTGCCAGAGGGCAAATTTCCAAAGCGATCAGCGCGTCCAACGGCTGGCGCTGGGTGAAATACAAAGCTCCGATCGCCCCAACCTCCTCCTTCGCCGACGCGACCAAATAAACATTCACCGCAGGCTCTTTCAAACATTCCGCCAGAGCCAGCAAAATCGCCACTGAAGCCTTGTTGTCCAGAGTGTAGCTCGCTATCCAGTCCTTCAACCGCAGCGGGCGCTTGCGGTGCTTTCCCACCACCATCCGCGTGCCCGGTCGAATTCCGGCCTCGGCTAATTCCTCGGCGGTACACTTAGTTTCAATCCAGGCATTTTCCCACTTTAAAGAAACATCTTCCTGCTGAGCTTTCTGAGCAGATTCGTGAGAAACATGGCGGGAACCGAAGCTGAGAATGCCGCTAATTGTTTGCTTGTCTCCGAGCAAATCCACCACGCCTTCGCCGTAAACCCAAGGAAATGCGCCGCCCAATCTGCGGACTTCCACGCGGCCACTCTCGCCTATTGTTTTAACTAGGGCCCCAATTTCGTCTTTGTGGGCGGTAATGGCGATCGACTTTTCGGGATTGCGACCCTTAATTAGGGCGATCGCATTGTCCGCGCGATCGAGCCAAGCATTCACTCCCAGGGCGGCGAATTTTTCCATCAACCACTGGTTAATTTCCGATTCCGCACCGCTGGGTGAGTGCAGCATTACTAATTCTTCGATTGTTTGGAATAGGCGATCGAACTCTAACATTTTTTATTTTCGTTTTTAGGAGCGAATTTTGACGACATATATTAAAGCACATTTACCCACTATTTCCCGGCGGTACACTTAGTTTTAATTCAGGCATTTTCCCACTTGAAAGAAACATCTTCCTGCTGAGCTTTTTGAGGAGCGTAGGTAATGAAGCAATTGGAGGCAGCAAAGGGCCATTGAGTAAAAAGATTCATGCGATCGCGTGGATGCGTTGGGCAATCCGTTGGAGTTTCACCTCACCCCCCGACAAACTCGTGACGCGACCAGGAGGCAACCAACTGCAGCCATTACTGGTGGCGGATACACTGCTGGCTAACAAGGGCTATGATCCAGATCAGCGTGTGATTGACCGCCTTAATGCCGAGGGGAAGACCACCGTCATTTCACCTCGTCGCAATTGCAAGACCCTGGAAACTTACGATGCTCAATTGTACAAAGCCGGTCATTTGATTGAGAACTTTTTCCCCAAGCTCAAGCAGTATCAGGCAATCGCGACGCGCTATCACCCTAGGGCGGTGAACTTTCCGGCGTGCGATTCTTCTGGCTGCTGCGGTCATCTGGTTGAATTGATGACACCCCCTAAATTAACTTGACAGTGCCGTAAACTAATATGCCTCACCTCTTGAGCACCTTCTTTTCTAATAATTTCATTCCTCACGGCCATTGTTACCTCTGGAAACCGGGGTTAGTCTGGCTGCACATAACGTCCGATGCCTTGACTACCCTCGCTTATTACTCGGTGGCGGTTGCCATTGTTTACTTTACGAATGGGCGTAAGGATCTGCCTGCCCACACGGTGATGCTACTGGTGGGTTTCTTTTTTATCTTTGCCTTATGTGGCACGACGCACCTGATGGAAATAGTGACACTTTGGCACCCCATTTATTGGGTTTCAGGACTGATCAAAGCTGTCACTGGTCTTTGGTCTTTCTATACGTTCACCTTTTTACTTATTCCCTTAATTCCAGTGGCACTCGATACGCCCAGTCCAGCCCAACTCGCCCTTACAAACCAGGAACTAGAAGAGAGTCGCCACCGTATCCAGGCGATAAATGTGGAGCTAGAGCAACGGGTGCAGGAACGCACTGCCCAACTGGAAGCGTCTAATCGCACCAAAGACGCCTTATTGATGCGTGAACAAATAATTCGGGCAGAGGCAGAGGCAGCTAACCGTGCCAAGGATGAGTTTCTCTCGATTCTTTCTCATGAACTCAGAACTCCTCTCAACGCGATCTTAGGATGGTCAACGATGTTAAGGCAAAAAAACCTGAGTGAGGATAAGGTGGCGCGGGCTTTGGAGACGATCGAGCGAAACGCGAAGTCTCAAGCCCAGCTCATCGAAGACATCCTCGATGTTTCTCGCATCATCACAGGTAAACTGCGTCTCCGAGTCCGTCCTGTCAACCTCGTGCCGGTGATTGAATCGGCGATTGAGTCTGTACAGTTGGCGGCTGAGGCAAAGTCTATTCGCCTGCAAAGCGTGCTCGATTCTGAAGCTGGCCCGCTCTTGGGTGATGCCGATAGGTTGCAGCAAGTTGTGTGGAATCTACTTTCTAATGCCCTCAAATTTACGCCTAAAGACGGGCGAGTCCAGATTAGTTTGCAGCGGGTTAATTCCCATGTTGAAATTACTGTCAGCGACACTGGAACAGGCATCAGCTCGGACTTTCTACCGTTTGTCTTCGATCGCTTCAGCCAGCACGACAGCACGACTACTCGCAGTTATGGGGGGTTGGGTTTAGGGTTAGCCATTGTGCGTCAATTAGTTGAATTACATGGCGGGACTGTAACGGTAGTGAGTCCAGGGATAGGACAGGGGACGACCTTTACAGTCAAACTGCCCGTGATGATTATCCATCTACCACCGAGCGATCCAGAGCCATTAAACTCGCTCGTCGTCGAGGGGAATGGGAGGTTTCAGGCCTCACCGACCCTTGAAGGCTTAAAAATCTTAGTGGTAGAGGACGAGGCTGACGCGCTAGAGTTGCTGAGCACGATTCTCGAAAAGTATGGTGCTGATGTCATCGCTGTGGCTTCGGTAAAGGAGGCCTTGACCATTATCGAAACCGCAACGGATCGCAGCCCCGATGTTTTAGTGAGCGATATTGGGATGCCGGATGAGGATGGCTACTCCCTGATCCGCAAGTTGCGTCAACTTGAAGTGCAGCGGGGCGGTAGGCTACCCGCGATCGCGCTGACGGCTTATGCCCGGAATGACGATCGTCAGCAGGCACTATTAGCAGGTTTTCAGATGCATTTGACCAAACCCGTAGATGCTGCTGAGTTAGTGGCGGTGGTGGCCAGCCTCACCGGACGTATAAGCAGGTGGTGACATACCAAGGATGAGTTTTTTTGAGTTGAGGTAAGGTCTTCTTCTGACTGTAGTAATCTGGATTGTCCCGCAGTTGGGGTAAGTGGCAAACCAGAGGACAAGCATTGATGGGAGAACGGTTTTGCTCCGTACCTACCTTGACGGGCCTATTCATCCCACACTAACCTGATTACAGGTATAGTGTGGGGATTTCGGCGCTTTAGCTAACTCTTCAATTGTTGGGAGCCGTCCATCGAACTCTAACATTTTTCAATTCCGTGTTTTGAAGCGCATTTTGACATATATTAAAGCATATTTACTCTCAATTTACTCTTCTTATGAACAAAAAAACTAACTCTCTGTAATGAGATATAGCACCTTTTCAACCAACTCGTAATCAGCCGGATTTGTTGACTAAAACTCTCGGCTTCAGGTTAAATTTGAAGACATAAACTCAATTTAAAAGCCGTGCAAAATGTGAATTATTACCTAGAAGCTTTTCCATCATCTAACGTTATTTTAAAATTAAAACAAATCTCAATCTCTCCCTATGCTTGTCCATAAACTTCAGCAACTCGTGCAGCGCCAAATTCGAGCCAAAAAGTTAGGGATTAAATTTAACAGAGTTGCTAACTTTCAATTGCCCGAACAATTAATTGTGCAAGGAAAACTGTATCAAGTAAAGGTGCCTTCAGAGAAAGGCATGGACGGAGAATTTATAGAAGTGCTTTTAGACGACTGCTACGGAGTCGAGCAATTATCTGAATCGCTGATGACAATTATTGATATTGGAGCCAATGTCGGGTTATTTCCGATTGCTGCGAGGAACAGGTTTCCCCAGGCCGTAATTCACGCCTACGAAGCTAATCCATACCTAGAAAATTACCTCAAACATCAATCGCAAATTTTACATATTTTATGGAAGCAGTAGGATGTCGAGATTGTAAAGTAGTCCTCGACATTCGCGAAGTTTCGGGAAAAACCCGATCGACAGTTAGCGAAAGTGGCGAAATACCAATGGTATCATTTCGCAGGGCGATGGAGCGAATTGGTGGTAGCGTCGATTTAGCCAAAGTAGACTGCGAAGGTGGAGAATGGCTGTTATTTGAAGATCGAGATACTTGGCAACTTGTGGAAAACCTTTCTTTAGAATATCACTTGTGGTCTGGTCACACTCACGCGGAAACCCGACAAATTATTGAAAACTTAGGATTTCGGCTCGGCAACCAAATACCAATAGATAAATGGTACTGCTCGATTTTAGCATCCCGAACCTGCAACCCTCAAGGATATAGCAGATGTTGAAGAAGGAAGTTCGGCAACGGATTGGCTTTCTTCTGATGTAACGGAGCTCAGAAAGAAAGTTGGTTGTGCTGGAGTTGTGGTGATAAGTTACAGCAGAGGGATAGGGATATCAGGGTTTGGATCGCGGGCTTACAGTGGCATTTTTTTTGTGGAGTGGTATAACTACTCGGAATCAACAAATATTGCAATTCGTCAAGCGCTAGTGGGAGAGGGTAAATTAGTGTTGGGTAGAGAAAAATCTACAGGAAGCATCGAAGTGCCTGTGCCATTCGGCTTGCCAGCAGCAGGATCGGGCTGGTAAAGTTGGATACGATCGCGCCCAAGTCGTTTAGCTTGATAAAGCGCTTGGTCGGCTGCTGCAATCAGAATTTCGGCTCCCGATTCAGATCCAGGAACAATACTCGCGACGCCCAGGCTGAGAGTGACGTACTCGCTCACCTGAGAACCAGCGTGAGGAAGCTGTAAAGCTGCGATTTTGAGCTGTATGTGTTCGGCTACCAGCACCGCGCCTTGAATCGAGGTATTTGGCAAAATAACGGCAAATTCTTCGCCTCCGTAGCGAGTTACTAAATCGGCGGGGCGATTGACTGCATTGCCGATCGCCGCGGCGACTTGTCGCAAACATTCGTCTCCGCCTTGATGCCCGTAAGTATCGTTGTAACTTTTAAAAGAATCAATATCGCAGAGAATTAGGGACATGGGCGTTTGTTCCCGCGCTTGTCTGCGCCACTCCATTTCTAAATACTGATCGAAACGGCGGCGGTTTGCTAGCTGCGTGAGTTCGTCTAAAGTTGCCAAACGCTCTAACTTGAGGTTGGCGGCTTGCAACTGCTGGTATAGTTCTGCTTGCTTGATGGCGATCGCCAACTGGGTGGCCAGAGAAGACAGCAACTCTACTTCTAACTGCATCCACTGCCGGGGACTGCACTGGTGGGCCATCAGCAGCCCCCACAACTCGTCTCCTTGCACTAAAGGCACTACCAAATAAGCTCTCACCGCGAATTGTGCGAGCAAGTCAATTTGATATTGCGGCAAATCCGCGGCCAAGACATCGGCGATCGGTCGGATCGCTCGATGTTGGTACGCTTCGAGATAGAACTGGTCAAAACAGAATTTTTCCAGGGTTTCCCCCAACATCGGCTTGCAGTTGGCAGCTACAGATTCCACTGTTACCGCCCCCGTCGCCGGGGCGGCGCAGACACTGCCGGTACAGGGGTTGAAGCGGACAATCATCACTCGATCGGCCTGAAGGAACTGACGCACTTCTGTCACTGTCGTGCTGAGCACTTCGCCCAAATCCAGAGACTGGCGGATGTGCTGAGTAATCGTGGCCATCAGCAGTTCTCGTTCGTTCTGCTGCCGCAGAGTCTCTTCTGCCCGCTTGTACTCGGTGATATCTTGAGCGGTGCCGAAAATTTGTTTGGGGCAGCCGTCGGCTGTGCGAGCGAAAACTTGGTCACGGCAGCGAAACCAGCGCCATTCGCCCGATCGATGTTTGAGCCGATACTCCAACTCTAAAATATGCCCGTCTTGAGTCGAGGGAAATTTTTTCTGGTGGGCTTTGAGCCTCGGCAAATCTTCTGGGTACACCAAACTGGAGTACAAAGCAGTTTGCATCTGTAAAATTTCTTGGGGAGTGTAGCCCAGCAATTTAGAAGCTTGACCGTTGACGTAGACGTTGCGCTGTTGGGTCAAATCGTAGATGTACAGTAAATAAGGCGCCGCGTCAGCAATCTGCTGGATGAAATGCTGGCTCGATCGCAATTCTTCCTCCACCCGCTGGCGCACTTGCACTTCTTCCAAAGCTTGATCCCGCATTGTGCGGTAAGCTTGGATGCGGTGGGTGAGGTCAGTCACGTCTTGAATCACCAACAGCGCGTAGAACGATGGGGCATTGACCCCCGGCCATATTGATGACGAAGCTGAGGGTGGGGATTCGCTAGACAAAAAAGCACTTCTTGATGATCCGACTCCGACAGTATCCTCTGATTCCAACTCAAGAGTATGGAGAACCCAGTCTCTAATCTCCTGTTCTTCTATGCCAGCCTCTTGGGCCGGCACAGCAGTCACAGTAGTTTGCTGAATTCGCTGCTGGCCGTCTTGCCAAGTTGCCGGAATCAGGTGTTTGTGAATTTGAGAAGAAAAAATTGTTGGCGGGCCTCCTGCAAAGATTTGCTTGAAGCGAGTGGCGTACTTTAACTGACTCAGGTGAGGAAAATGGGTTGTGATCTTTGTTCCCAATATTTGGCTGCGGGGAATTTTAGTCCACTCTTCCAGACAAGTGTTCCAAAACAGCACCACAAAATCATCTTGCAGCAAGCAGGCGCCGACTGGTACGCTGTCGAGAACCCCAAACTTTTCCTTAATACTTTTGCTCTCCTCAATCATAGACCCCCGGCAAGTTGATTGATAGCAGTCAACAAGGTGTCAAAGGAATTAACATTGAAAATAAGAATGATATCTCCTTCAATGTGAAGCCTTTCAATCATGAAACTGGTCTGGGCTAATAAAACAACTGTATCAGTAGCTAAACCGCCAGATATCAGCAAACTAGCAATCGTCCCTTCGCTATAAGTGGGAATTGAGTAGTTCAGGCGCTGCTGAAGTACGTTGCTGATTGCACCCATGACCCCATTAATTACAATGTTTCCCACTTCACTCAGCGTACCAATTTTGACTGAATCGAGATCGTGAGTTCCTTCTTCCCCTGTGAGCATCGTCACCAGCAGGGCAGCGCTGTTGGTGGGAAAGACTAGCTGGGCAATGCCTCCAAAGGAGCCTGTGAATTTTAGCTGGACTGCAGCGATTTGCTCGCCGTTGAGGTGCTGCTCTAACTCTTCTTCCACGTCGGTGGGAGTCAGAATTTGAAGGTAGGGGATTTGCAAGCGAATCGGGGAGTCGATCATGTCGTTCAAAACCCCTGCGGCTTGACCGATCCCGATGTTGACGAGTTCCTGCAAAGCATCGAGCTGTCGAGTGCTTAATTTCATTGGCTGCTCTCCTCGGTGACACTGAGAGCTTTTTTGATCCACCCGATCAGTTCATCTGAGTTGGGCATTTTGTGAATGACTGCCAGGGCTCCGAGTTCCATGCACTCGGAGCGGGTGCTTGCTTGGATGTCTGCGGTAATTACGATCACTGGAATTTTATATCCTCGATCGCGCATGGCTTGCAGGACTTCCCGACCTTCCATTTCTGGCATCAGCAGGTCTAAGAGCATACAGTTTGGGGTTTTAGTGCCGAGCAGTTCTAGAGCTTCTGGGCCGCTGGATGCTTCCCAAGTCTCGTATCCTTCTGCTCGCAGGATTTTGCAGATTACCCTGCGAGTCAACCACGAATCTTCGACAACGAGAATTGATGTCACTACGTTCTCCTCCTTCTATTGTTTAGGACTGACCGGCGTTGCAGGTACTGCTTTTATCTTGACAGTAATTTAAAGTGCTGGGACGGTGTGTGATCGAGCTTCACTTGGAATTCCTGTTCTTAAAAACTAACGCATTAATGTATTGGATAGTTTAGTATCTTGGACTATGTTAAGAAAAAACCCGGTTTCTGAATGAAACCAGGTTTGCGGGATCTCTATTGCTCCTAACAGGGGCGCTCAATTATAGATTACCAAACGCTTCCGAAGGGACTCTACTCGCTGTTTGGCCGTGGTATTGTCTGGCTCGCAGGCGAGAGCTTGTTCGTAGATTTCCAAGGCTTGGGCTGTTAATTTCTTGCGCTCGTAGGCGTGACCCAGGTTATTGAGAGATGTAACGTATTCTGGCTGCAACTTCAGGGCTTCTTTGTACTGGCGGATCGCGATGTCGTACTGTTCTTGGCCAAAGTGTGCAAAACCGAGGGCGTTGTAAATAACAGCTTGATTTTCTTCCCCTTCTAAGTCTTTGGCTTTCAGGGCTTTTTGAAACAGTACGATCGCCTGGGAGTAAAGCTTCTTATCTAGATAGATACTTCCTAATTCGTAGTATTCCTGTGCTGTTCCTTTTTCTACCGTCAGCTTATTTTCTAAGCGTTCCAGAGACATTTCCAGCTTCCTAGTTTTAAGAATCTGGCGCACCACAAACCAGGAAGTGCTGCCGAGTATAGCGAGCAGGACTGACAAGTAAATAATGAGCAAATTACTATCCATGTTTTTCTTAAAATTAGGTAGGTCTGTGGAAGGTTTTATTTATTTTAAGGCGATAGCAATCTCTGATATCTGCCTCTGCAACTGTATAAAAAACAAGGAAATAGCGATCGACCGGCCCGATCGCGATTTCTGAAAAAGCAAGAGTCCAGAAGTAAGAACAAAGAAGGAAACTTGGTCTCAACCTCCTAAATTCATCAGGAGTTTTCCTTCTCTGGCAGACAGTTAAATCTTTCTTACTTCTGCTTTGTGCATTCTGAAAATCAAGGGAACTTTCAGGCTCCGGCTCGATTAGCCATTTCCACGACTTTACCGAATGTTGCCGGGTCAATGATCGCCATTTGTGCCAGCATTTTGCGGTTGATTTCGATGTTGGCTTTTTTCATGTTGCCGATCAGTCTGCTGTAGCTCGTGCCGTGCTGGCGCGATGCGGCATTGATCCGAGCAATCCACAGGCGGCGGAAATCGCGTTTGCGTTTTTTGCGATCGCGATAACCGTTACGCAGGGCTTGCATCACCCGTTGGTTAGCTGTGCGGAACTGTTTCGACTGTGAGCCTCGGAAACCCTTGGCTAATTTGAGAATTTTTTTGCGGCGCGCTCTGGCGACATTACCGCGTTTTACCCGTGTCATCTTTAATTTCCGTTAAACTTTACAAGTATGGAAGCATTAACCGCACGTTAGCGTCGTTGGTCTCGTCGATGACGACCAGCTTAGAGAGACGGCTTTTGCGAGCTGAACTTTTGTGCTGTAGCAAGTGGCTTTTGTAAGCTTTGCGGCGCACGATCTTACCGCTGCCGGTCGCTCTAAAGCGCTTTGCGGCTGCTTTGCGAGTTTTGAGTTTTGGCATGGACTGGTGTTATTTGGACACAAGCTTCAACCGTATCACATTTGTGGTACTTTCTGCAAGGGAGATTTGCGGGTTGGGGGTAGCGCTGCATTTGCGGCGATATACAGGATGGGCGATCGGGTAATCTTGCGGTATTTTGCTGTAGTTAACACGTAAGGAGCTTCCCACTCTTCAGTATTCTTGAATTTATCGGGTAATCTTGCGGTATTTTGCTGTAGTTAACACCTAGTATAGAATGTTATACCCCAGTTGCGGTATCATTAAGCGTTCCTGAAATTCAATCTCAAAAAAAATTAATTTCACAGGTTCCAGCGAGCCGAGCCTTACCTTTTTCGGTCGATTTATTTCGCAATAATAATTAAACCATAAGTTTATGGATAGAGATGAGTTTGAAGAATGGCTCTACGACTAAAAGCCTTTGTAAACCCTTAAATTTGTGCCAATTAAAAATGCTGGAATCATGCCGATATTAGCACTCGAACATTACAAATAAAGGAGGTATTTAAGCTGGATTGAGTATTAAACTCTCAATACAGGCCTTTCGGGATTTTCGGGATTGGGAACTAGACGCTGATTTTTGCAATCTACTAGCAAATCTAAAGTTTCTAACACAGTTTGACCGATTAGCACCATATCCCCTAAAACCATTGCCGCCTCAATCGTTTCGCGCCCTTCTATTTCAATGATAACAGGCCCAGTCAATCCCACTGTTTCTTGTCGGCCATCAGCATATTTTGCTATTTCCTGACTCCGAATTCTTAAGCCCAGGTGTTCGCAGACTTCTACAGGAATAGCTGTGCGTACTGCACCAGTATCTATCAGTGCTTCTGCTTCGTACACGCGCAACAGATTTGGATTGAGCAATCCTCTCTTGACTAACTCTTCATCAATGGCATTCGTTAGCTTGACTTTGACTCGAACAGCACCCATATTTTTGCTGGCTTGAGTTAGATCGCGATCGAGATTTATCATATCGCCTCTCTTTTCGTCTATAAAGTCTACCTTTGATTCTAGCCCTAATTTATGGTAGTAAGATTCGCAGTGCACACCCTACAAGTAGAGTTTGTACGTAAGTCTTACAGCGTATTGCAGGTTGAGGAAGTGCAGTAGGGACAAAGGCTTTCGCCCTGTCCCTACGGGGATCTATCACTCTTGTGGGGAGTAGGGGTTGGGCATCCTGGCAGCCCTAAACATACAAGTTAAATGCACAAAAGCTTACTCATCTTCTGCATAGATAAACCGATACAATTCGCTAGGATCTGGCTCAGCGCTTTTCTCAGCAAAATCGACTGCATCATCAATTACTGCTTGAATTTTATTATCGATCTCTTTCAATTCTTCAGCAGTTGCCAAAGTTCGATCGATCAAATCAGCAGCCAACTTCTTAATCGGATCGCGAGGGAACCAATATTCCTTCTCTTCCTTAGAACGCAACTCATCAGGATCGGCCAAAGAATGGCCGCGAAAGCGATAAGTCAAAGCCTCAATCAAAGTCGGCCCCTCGCCGGCCCGCGCCCGCGCTACAGCTTCCTTTGCCACTTCCCGCACCGCCAAAACATCCATCCCATCAACCTCAAAACCAGCCATGCCAAAAGCATGAGCTTTTTTGTAAATCAGCGGGTCAGAAGTAGCTCGCTCGTGGGCCATCCCGATCGCCCATTTGTTGTTTTCAACAACATAAATAATCGGCAACTTCCACAAAGCCGCCATATTCAAACACTCAAAAAACTGCCCGTTATTTGCAGCACCATCGCCAAAAAAACAAGCAGTCACGCCATCGGAACTTTCATCCCCCAAAGCTTCGCGGCGGTACTTCGATTGAAAAGCCGCCCCCGTAGCTACAGGAATCCCCTCAGCCACAAAAGCATAACCTCCCAACAGCCGGTGTTCGGCCGAAAACATGTGCATCGAACCGCCGCGGCCCTTCGAGCAACCAGTTTCCTTCCCGAACAACTCCGCCATTACCTCCCGCGCCGGGACGCCCGCGCTCAAAGCGTGAACGTGATCGCGGTAGGTGCTGCTAACGTAATCGGTGTCATCCCGGCGCATCGATCGAATCACGCCTGTAGACACAGCTTCCTGACCGTTGTACAAGTGGACAAAACCAAACATTTTGCCCCGGTAGTACATCTCAGCACACTTGTCCTCAAAATAGCGCCCCAAGACCATATCCTCGTAGAGCATCAAGCCCTCATCCCGAGAAATGGTTACGCTTTGCGCGTCAAAAACTGGTAAAGTCCGTTCCTGAACCATAAATAATTAATACCCGACGATCGGCTTCCTAGACATGTGAACTACCCAGCGCTGACATAAAGGTACAGCGTGAGCTTCTGACTTCTACGGGGATTGCGTCAACTTGGACTTGCGTCCCAGTCTCGGACTCACATCCCCTCCATCAGCAGCAGTCCTGGTTCCCAAGACCGATAGCATTCTGATTCCTTCTGCTCTGATATTGGTTGCAGCGTTGCCATCTCTATCGTGATGAGTACCACAACTAGGGCAAGTCCATACCCTAACACCTAATGGCATTTCATTCACCTGATAGTGACAATTTGAGCAGAGTTTCGAGCTAGGGAACCATCGGTCAATCTCTACTAACACTTTACCTTCGCGGTCAAGTTTGTAATGCAAGAAATTGACAAACATTCCCCAACCTACATCAGAAATTGCTTGAGCTAGTTTGTGATTACGAACCATGCCCTTAACGTGAAGGTTTTCGACTACGATGACTTGGTTATCGTCCACAAGCTTTCTAGATAGCTTATGCAAGTAGTCTTGACGGACATTGCTAATTCGTTCGTGAACCCTAGCAACCAGTTTCCTGGCTTGATTTCTAGACTTGCTTCCTTTCTCCTTTCTGGCTAGTTTTTGCTGCTTTCTTTTAAGGTTGCACTCATTTTTTACTAAATGCTTGGGATTAGGGTACTTGGATGTCTTGATGCCATCATTGACAATCGCAAAATCTTTCAACCCCAAGTCAATTCCTGCAACTTTTCCACCGGTGCAAGCAACTGGTTTATCTCCTGCGAGTTTTGTCAGCACAGAGGCATAGTATTTCCCCGAAGGAGTAACACTGACTGTTACAGTTTTGATGGTTCCTTCAATCGGTCGATGTAACTTGGCTTTGACAAGGCCGACACGACCGGGAAACTTGAGGGAGCCGTCAACCAGTTTGACTGATTGCGGGTACTGGATTGACTGCCTATTTTTCTTGGATTTGAATCTAGGGTATTTTGCCCTAGACTCAAAAAAGTTCTTGTAAGCAGTTACCAGGTTAAGCGTAGTAGCTTGCAGAACCTGAGAGTAACACTCAGACAACCATTGTGTTTCTTCTTGTTTTTTAAGGTTTGGCAGGAGTTTGTTTAACGCAACTTGGGTCAAGCCTTTACCCGTGGCTTTGTAGGTTTCAATACACATATTTAGTGCGTAATTCCACCACCAGCGGGAACAGCCAAAGTGTTGAGCTAGTATCCCCTGCTGTTGGGTTGTCGGATATAGCCTAACTTTGACGGCTTGATGCTGCATTGTTTTCACATCCCTTTAGAATTATATATATTTCTGATAAAATTATTCCCTCTAGCTTGCAAATTTTACGCCTGATTGACCAGATAAAATTTGCTTGGGGGAGTCCATGTATCCCAACGCTGACCCAACGGGTACAGGGTGGGACTTAGAGCTGCCCCAAACCCCCTCAAAAGTTAAAATGAGTTTGGCCCTCGGGGCGGATTGCCGGGACTCGGAGAACCAACTCCCATCTAAACCCCATGCAAACGAATGATATAATTCCATTACTCTCAAACCCGAAAATGCTCAAGAGTCACACAACTCATTTAGCTGACGGGCAATGGGGCTTTCCCTTTTCCTCACTGTAAAACGCCCTAGAGGGAAAAAAATCCGAGTATCTCTACGGCAAGTCCAACATACCGTGAATGGGGCGGTTGGAAGCCAACACCAGAATTTTTGATTTGGTTTGCGGGAGTATGTCACTTAAGATAGGCTAATTCAGTTGCTAGCGCTTTGGGGAAGTGGACAGTGTTAATTCCACTAGATTACTACCGGATTTTGGGTCTACCGATTCAAGCTACTGCCGAACAGTTGCAGCAGGCTCACCGCGATCGAACTTTACAGCTTCCGCGCAGGGAGTATTCCGAAGTTGCGATCGTCGCCCGCAAACAACTGCTCGATGAAGCCTGCGCCGTTCTGTCAGACTCAGAGGGGCGCAAAGCTTACGATGCCAGTTTTTTAGCCAAAACTTACGATCGAGAGTCGGAAGCGGCACAGGAAGCCAAGCACCAGAGGTCAAAAACCTCAGCAGGCCCGGCCACATTCCTGCAGGACGCAGGAGAAACCGCTCCGGCAGAGTCCAAGGCTTTAGAGGCTGCTCCCGACCCCCACACTCCAAGTATTGAAATCGATGACAACCAATTCGTAGGAGCCCTGCTCATACTGCAAGAACTGGGAGAATACGAAATCGTACAGAAGCTGGGTCGCCCGTATCTTAACAATGGCAGCATCGCGATCGCAGAAGGTCGTTTCGGCGACCCGCAGCTCGTGAGGCCAGATATAGTTTTAACCGTAAGCCTTGCCTGTCTAGAACTCGGCCGCGAACAGTGGCAGCAAGGTCAGTACGAAAATGCCGCAAAATCATTAGAAGCAGGTCAAGAATTGCTGCTGCGCGAAAGCCTATTTGCAAGCGTGAGGGGTGAAATGCAAGCCGACATATACAAACTCCGTCCGTACAACATTTTAGAGCTATTATCACTCCCCGAAGAAAAAGTCGCCGAGCGTCGCAAGGGACTGGAAATCCTGCGAGAAATGCTTCAAGAACGAGGCGGTATCGACGGTTCGGGAGACGATCGATCGGGTTTAGGAATAGAAGACTTCCTCCGGTTCGTGCAGCAGATGCGTAAACACCTAACCAGCAGCGAGCAGCAGGCGCTATTTGAAGCCGAAGCCGGCCGCCCCTCCGCAGTCGCCACTTACCTCTCGGTCTACACCCTGTTAGCCCAAGGATTTGCCGCCAGACAGCCATCGATGATCCGTCGCGCCAAGCTGATGCTGATGCAGCTCGGTCGCCGCCAAGACGTTCACCTGGAAAAAGCCGTCTGTTCCCTGCTGCTGGGCCAGACAGAAGAAGCCAGCAGAGCCCTCGAACTCAGTTCGGAAAAAGAACCCCTGGCCTTCATTCGCGAACATTCCCAAGATTCACCCGACTTGTTGCCCGGACTGTGCTTGTACGCCGAACACTGGCTACAAGAAGAAGTGTTTCCCCACTTCCGCGACTTGGCCAACGAGTCAGTGTCCTTGAAAGATTACTTTGCCGACCCGAAAGTACAAGCTTACCTAGAAGCTTTGCCACAGGACGCAGAAACCGCCAACGAATGGGTCGTCGTGCAGCCCCGCGCCGGCAAGCTCCCAGGGCGACTGCAACCGACAGCAGGCCGATCGCCCGCTGCCATACCCGCACAGCCACCCACAGCCAAGCAGGGAGCCAGTACAGTCACCTTGACCCCCGTACCGGGCGACGCTTCCACCGCAGCGTCGGGCGCGAAATCCCAGGGAACGGTGGCCGCGCCTAGCGCTGTTGCCCCGGTCTCTCTCCCGATAGCTACAGTGCCACACCCTGCTGAATCGACTTCCAAACATCGCAGACGCCAACATTCAGGGCGCAGCGGAGCAAGCAGCAAGGGGCTAAATGGCGATTTTGCCGATCGGGCGCGCACCAAGGCAGCAGAAATTACCGCCCAAGTCAAGTCCATGCCTCCAAACAGGCTGGCTTTGTTTCTAGTCGCAGGTGTCCTGAGCCTGTTATTCCTGTGGTTAATACTCAGTCTGTTGGCTAGCGCGATGCAAGCCCTATCGGGCCCATCCCTCCAAGGAGAGCAAGCCCTCGTCCGCCTGGAAGAACCGCCCCTAGAAATCCCTGCCGTGGCCCCGGCCCCAGAGCCGAGCGCTGCAGGGGCAGTGTCGGGAGAAATCACTGAGGTAGCAGCAAAAGACTTAGTTCAAAGCTGGCTATCGGCGAAAGCAGCGGCTTTGGGGCCCAATCACGCTGTCGAAGAATTAAAGCAAGTTCTGACAGAACCGGCTTTGTCTCGCTGGCAATTGATGGCAGAAGCTCAACAGCGTAACAACGCGCACCAGCGTTATGTACACAAGCTGGAAGTTGATGCAGTTAAGACGAATCCGACTAATCCCGATCGCGCCCAAGTAGAAGCCCAAGTCGGGGAAAAAGCCGAAGTGTTCGATCGCGATCAGCTCGTTTCTTCCCGCAACGAAAACCTGCGGGTGCGCTACGACTTGATCCGTCAAGAGGGACAGTGGCGGATTATGGATTGGCAAGTGATTAAGTAAGGAATTGGTAATTAGTAATTGAGGAGAAGGAGTCAGAAGTCAGAAGTCATATTATGTCCAGTAGATTACGCCTAATAAGGTAGGGGCGGGTTCACGAAAAATATCTGCCAATAATTGACAATCTCAAAAACCCGCCCTTTTAATCGCTCGATCTCGATCGGATATGATATCAGAAGAAAGAAGACTGAATTAAGCATACCTATGCCTGAAGTCAGGGGTAACTGTCACGGAAAGAATTTTTTGCGAACCACGATTAAAATCGCGGGATTTAAAGCTCGATTCTCCATCCTGTCCCACAGAAACTGTTCTGGATTCTGGCTCCTGAATTCTTCGTAATTGGTAATTTCTGCTTGCTAATTACTAATTCCCAATTTCTAATTATGAGGTGAGTTTTTAATAGCAAAAGCGGGTGTTTTGAATTGCAGATTATTGTTGAAGGCTGGCGTTTTATTTATCATTCCTATTGCGTAGCTAATCAATTTCAACTGCTGGAAATGCTCGCTCGCCCGCGAGGACAAATTGAGCTTTTCCACCGCGATATGCCCTATATAGACGCCGCTTGGGAGACGAAAATTAGTTTGTTCGATCGCCCAAATGAAACATTACTTCGCAGCATTAAGAGCCCTGCGGTAAATCAGTCAGCCGATGTTACCCTGCGAATGTACTGCCCGTGGGACTTCTCGGCATCCAGCAGCGCTCAAACTTGGGTATTTGCAGCGACAGAATGGGGGATTATTACCAGTTCAGTATTACAGGCAATGGGTGTTAAGTCGATCGCCCAAACCCAGGTTAATTCAGAAACGAAAATTATTACACCTTCAGCTTGGTCAAAAGCTGGCTTAATTCGCAGCGGAGTTGAAGCCGATCACATTGCCGTTGTCCCTTTGGGGGTCGATCCTAAGATTTATTATCCTGCTGCGGGCGATCGGCGTCAAGCACTGCGCGAAAGCTTGGGCTGGTCAAACTTTTTTATATTTTTAAACATCGGAGGACAAACCGATCGCAAAGGCATTCGCCCTTTATTAAAAGCCTTCGCTGCGGTAGTTGACAAATATCCAGATGCGAGATTAGTTTTAAAAGGTTCAGAACTGCTTTATCCGTCGAGAGACGAGATTGCCCAAGCCAGCCGAGTTGTGCTCAACGATGCGGAAAGAGCGAGGGTTTTACCAAGATTAATTTATACTGGTAGCCAGCTATCTTTTGCTCAAATAGCAGAGTTTTACCAAGCAGCAGATGTTTATGTTTCTCCCTATTTGGCAGAAGGTTTTAATCTGCCGGTGTTGGAAGCTGCTGCTTGTGGTTTGCCGGTTATTTGCACTGCGGGCGGCCCTACAGATGATTTTACGCGATCGGACTTTGCACTGCAAATTGAAAGTAAATTTAGGGCTGTGGCGAGGGAGGGGGAAACGTTATTTATCTTAGCTCCTGAGTGGGAACATTTGACTGATTTGATGCAAGGGGCGATCGAACAGCCTGGATTGGCTGCGAAAGCGAGGGTTGCGGGCCCGGCTTTTGTGGCTGAAAATTTTACTTGGAGGCGTGTAGTCGATCGATTGCTTGAGGTTATGGGAGGAGATAGAAAGAGAGAGGAGAGGTCTATTTTTGAGCCAATAATTTTGTAGTTTGGGCGTTTCAAGCCCTAGATGGGGAAATAGGTTTTTTCCGGCTATCACTTCTGCTATCAGTGCTATCACTTAATGTGAATGTTTCAATCCCTGATAGGGTTTTAGGTTTTTTCCGGCTAGTTTCTAAATTCCATTCAGCCTGTAGCTGCCATCAGTTTCAATCCCTGATAGGGTTTTAGGTTTTTTCCGGCTGTTAATGGCTGCGCGCGATCGTAAAGCTTATAAGGGTTTCAATCCCTCATAGGGTTTTAGGTTTTTTCCGGCTTACCCGCAGAAATCGCACAAGCCACAGCGCCGACAAGTTTCAATCCCTGATAGGGTTTTAGGTTTTTTCCGGCGTTACATATTTGAAGAATAGATGTAAGAGCGTAAGTTTCAATCCCTGATAGGGTTTTAGGTTTTTTCCGGCTTAGTTCATCTGAGAATGCTTGTCGGAGTTCATCGGCGCGTTTCAATCCCTGATAGGGTTTTAGGTTTTTTCCGGTCTTGCTCCAGTATTTCGCTGATTTGCCGTTCCGTTTCAATCCCTGATAGGGTTTTAGGTTTTTTCCGGCGGTAGGCGCAATTAGTTGTCCATGCTCCCCTAGCCAACGGTACAGGGTGTTTCAATCCCTGATAGGGTTTTAGGTTTTTTCCGGCGCATCGGCTAATCCGGGAGAGAGTTTGTCGGGCGTTTCAATCCCTGATAGGGTTTTAGGTTTTTTCCGGCTCCCTGCTGTTACGAGTGAAGCGGGTAAAGTATCTTTGTTTCAATCCCTGATAGGGTTTTAGGTTTTTTCCGGCGTGATGTTCCGAAAGGTTCCGATCGCCGGGTTAAACCGTTTCAATCCCTGATAGGGTTTTAGGTTTTTTCCGGCTCTATGCACCCCGAATCAGCGCCAGTACCGTATCCAGTTTCAATCCCTGATAGGGTTTTAGGTTTTTTCCGGCAATGGATGGATTGTTAACAGTGAACAGAATACTTTTGTGTTTCAACCCACATTCCGCACCCCCAACTGGCACATACGCGGATTGAGGGGGTAAAAGTGAATCATCCGAGACAAAGCGTG
>NZ_JAUBTV010000083.1:0-33293 GCF_036705145.1 Microcoleus sp. B5-D4
CTCTACCCTAGTGGGTTACTCTACTGAAGCCTGGAATCCCCCCATTTCTAGGTTTCTCCAAAACGAATCGCACCTTGGATCATCCAGTCGATTTGCTTGTTGATGTCACCACCAGCGAGTAGAGATCGGTCTGTCCCCCAGCGTGAATTCCGGCGTGCCCCGCCGTATTTAAATTAAATTTTGCCTGCTTTAACCCTTTCGCCAAAATGTTCAACGCAGCATTGTGGTCGCGATCCAATATCGTACCGCAACCACAAATATGGGTTCGAGTTGACAGGGTTTTCTTGACTAGATTGCCGCAATTTGAACAGTTCTGAGAGGTGTACTGTGGTGGAACAGCAATGACTGTTTTGCTGTACACTTTCCCGAAATATTCTAACCATTGAGCAAATAGTGACCAGGCTGCATCGCTGATTGATTTAGCGAGCTTGTGGTTTTTAACCATATTCCGAACCTGAAGGTCTTCGTAGGCTACAAAATCGTTAGATTTTACCGCGCACAACGCCGTCTTTATGGCGAAGTCTTTACGCTGCCTGCTGACTTTCCGGTGTTTTCTTCCTAACTTGTTGATCGCCTTTTTCCGGTTCTTGGAACCTTTCTTTTTCCGAGAAACTCGCTTCTGCAATCTCTTCAAAGCTTTTTCACTCTTTCGGAGGTAGCGAGGATTAGGAACTGTTTCGCCGTCGCTATCAGTATAAAAGTGGTTCAATCCCACGTCTATTCCAATAACCTTACCAGTCGGAACAAGTTCCTCTTTCCGCTCCACGTTGATACAGAATTGGGCGTGGTAGCCATCGGCACGGCGCACAATCCTAATTCGTTTAATCTCATCAGGCGCATAAAAATGCAAATCCCGACTACCGATTAACTTGAATCTCCCAGCAGCAAATCCATCTTTAAATGTTAGGCATCTTTTGTCACTAGAAAGCGACCAACCGGACTGCTTGTACTCAACAGAGCGAGTATGTTTCTTGAACTGCGGGTATCCTTTTTTTCCTGGCTTCTTAGCTTTGCAGTTAGCAAAGAAACGCTGGATAGCAAAAATGGCACGTTCGGCGGAAGCCTGACGTGCCGTCGAATTAAGCTTGCCTGCCCATTCAAACTCTTTTGCCATAACGGCGCATTGTTTGTACAGGTCTACTAGCTTAATCCCTTGATTATCTATCCAATGTCTAAGAGTTTTGTTTCGCACAAATTGAGCCGTCCGAATCATGTTGTCGATGATTCGATACTGCTCCGCTTTGCCCTTCAACTTAAACTCTAATACTATCATTTCAATAGTCTACCACTATTACAGAAACTTTGATTTGCAAGTCTGTATCTTTAACGAATCTTCACAGTCTCTGTAATTAAAGCCGTCCTATAAGGACGGGGCTTTAGACCCAATTTCTTGGTAAAGTTTCCAGACATAGTACGGTGACTTGATAGCTAATTTCTTCATCCTGGCTTTTTGGGGGAATTAGTGATTCCCAATTGCATTGGGGTTGAGACTTTTCTGGCAAAGGAATTACCAACTTTAAGGCGGGCGAGGAAGAATTTAGAGGAGTATCATCTTCACCGGCCAGATATTTGGTTAAATGCCTTCGCAGAATACGTCCGGCTTTGGTCACGCATTTGCGGACGTTTTCTTCAGAGCATAGAAAGAGCTTGGCAATATCTTGATAAGATTTATTTTGGTAGTGGTATAAGACAAAAGTATCGCGGATTCTGGGAGGCAAGGAGTCAATTTTGTGGTGGATATATGCCTCCCATTCTAGGTTCATAATATTAGGTTCAGTAAATCCTAAGTTAGAATAAAGTGCTGGATAATCTTCAAGTTTAATCTCGTCTATGTTTTCAATTATTAGTGCATCTCGTTTCCTTTTTCGATGCAAATCTATGCAGAAGTTATAGAGGATTTTAGTTAACCAAGCTTTAGGACATTTAATTTGACTTCCATAGTTTTGCCATTCTGTCCAGGCTTTAAGCATTGCCTGACTCAATACTTCTTCGGCATCAAGTGGGTTTGAGTTCATCCACTTGAAGCAGCAATGGGAAAGATAATCTTGATGCGCCTGCCATTCTTCCCAAAAAATTGTATTTTTATCTTCAGTTTCATCCCACAGGATTGATGCCGCCACTGATTGAGAAGATGACCTGATTTTTTGAGTTCTATGGCTATTGCTTTCCATTTACATTTACAGGAGATTCCACATTTATGAAGTACACCCGCCTATCGTGAGCTTCCCCGTAGGGATACTCCAAGATCCCGTTGGTGTCAACAATCGCCTGAAAGCCTGTGATAAATCTCGTTTTTACCTGAGTCCAGATCCCCCTAAATCCCCCTTAAGAAGCAGGGCTGTTTCATTCTCGGTAGGGGCCGTGCTACCCCTACTCCCCGTGCCGGCCCTCTTGGTCTGATCTGCCGATCAAATCCTCTAGGTCGGGGGTAGGCAGGGGGGCACTACAAGAGTCAAAATTCATGTTTTTGGTGAGAATGAAACAGCCCTGCCTTAAGAAGGGGAGTAGGGGTTGACTTTGAGTAAGTTATTGTCCCCCCCTCTTCTTATCCCGAACTCAGGTTAATTAAGATTTAGCCATTTTTGAGCGTTAAGCCGCTGGACGACGCCAAACACCATGAGGTCTAGTGTTACCTTGCGCTCATCTATCAAAAAAGGCTCTAAAGTGCTGGTTTTGGTCTTATTTTCCGCGCAGGAAAATGCTCTTTGACTTTGAATATTTTCTTGAGGAAAATACAGGTTAAATTGGCGCTCTCCTTCTTGGAATTTACCAATTACCTGCCAGCAATCCCCGGCGGAACTCATGCCAAAAACGGGGAATTTTTGCTTGGTAAAACTCACCTCTAAATCCTTAACGCCCTGCTTAGTCAAAGCAGTTTGCAAAGCGGGCAAATAATCTTGTTGAATAAATTCCGCAAAGGGCTTGTCTTCAACAGCAGGTGCTTTTTCCTTTTTAGCTTTAGCTGGGGGCTTGTCGCCTTCGGCCTTGGCTGCGGGCTTTTTAGCAGCCGCTGGAGGCTTGTCAGTGCTGGGGAAGTCGCTTGTCTCGGCAGTGTCGGAACTCGGGGCGTTCTCGATCGACGCACTGGGAGTTTCCGATTCGCCAGCGGTAGGATTTTTCGGTTCTTCTGACATTAACGCTTCCTGGTAAAAGTGATTGGGTAAGGAGTTGGGATTTGAGCAAGCGGGCGATCGACTTTCTTGAGGGCACACATTTTATCGCAAACCAACCTGAGAGAATGGCTAGTCAAAAAAATTTGAACTGAAAACACTCTCACAGGGCGATCGCCCGCCAATATCACAACTCCTTTGGTTATTCTAAATCTCAGCGACAGCTCGTTCAATCAAACGGCGGGCGAGAGTTTGAACACCGGTGTGTTCGTAATAGTTGGTAGTCATGTCGAGGAATGCGCCCACGTAGTCTACCTTGTCAGCAGAAATATCTACAAAATTCTGCAAGTGGCCGAGTACGTTTTGGGGAGTCAAACCTCGATCGCTCACAAAAGAGCTCATCCAGCCGGAAACCGAGTTAAAGCTTTCGCCGATAAAGCCCAACTGGCCTGCGGGAGAGCCCCCTGGAATCATGCCGCCGATCGACTTGAAGACCGAATTATCTTGCAAATCGTTCGGGGAGAGCCTCTGAATCCAAGACTGAGTTGCCATGATAAAGTCCGGGCCCAGAGGAATCAAACCATCGAAACAAACCAAAGCAGCCATCCGCATCAGGGATTCGCCACCGTAGTCACCCAAGGAGGCGGCAAAATCGCCGATGCTGTCGCCGGGGATGCCGTTAATTTGGCAAAAAGCCAGCAACTCTGTGACTAACTTTAGAGAAAGGTCGATCGTTTGAGCTTTTTCCGGCTTGGGAGTGAGATTGCCGAGCATGGACAAAAACGGCACATTTTGGGAGACTTTGTTAGCGAGGGCGGCAGTGCCCAAAGCCTTGTCGGCACTGTCGATCGTTTGGTAGAGCCAGAGAGCGCGCTGGTAGCCCTCTGATTTATCGTTGTACAGGTAGATGGCCCGCTCGCCAATTTGCTGGATCAAATCTTCGTCTGTTTCGCCAGTAACGGTGCGAATGGTATTTTCAAAGCCAACTAAATTGTTCCACTCACCGGGAACCACAAAGTCAAGCGCTCGGAGGGCTTTGACAGTCATGTTGTCTTGAGGCAGTGTATCGACTAATTCAAAGACTGTTTTGCTCACAAAAAACTCCTTATGCTGGAACGAAAATCAAAGGTATTACTTTTGGCAGATTGCAAAACTTCACAGTCTCATTGTTGCAGACTTAGTTATGATTGCGCCAGACGGAAGTCGGGCGCGGAGTGTGACAAGAGACATTGCTACTTGACGCGGGCGAGGCCGCCGAGGTTAAATTTTGACAGCCAAGCTTCGCGATCGTTCGCGGTAAAAGAGGGATTGCGGGATTGAACTTTCACCTGATAGCGATTTGCCACTAAAACAGCAGTGATATTAGCACCCTGATTAACAGCGGGATAGCCGCTGATTTGCTTGGTACTTTGCTGGAATTTTGCACCGGCGCTGGGGTTGCCGGCGATGTCGTTAATCGAGAGCACCGCGACATTTTTACCGTCTTTGTTCAACTTAGCTTCAGCAAAACCGGATTTTTCTTGAGCAAAAACGCGATCGAATCCACCGCCAGAAGACGGGAAGTATTTATTTAACTTACCGCCCGCAACTGCCTTCTTGGGCAGGTTTTGATTACTAGCACTTGATTTATCAGCAGTTGTCTGCTGTGCTTTACCAGGTTTTTGGGTGCTTTCCTGCTGAGCTTTGTCCCAGCGTGATTCGGTTTGGGTTTGACCGCAGGCGGTCACTAACAGCAGTACCGAGATCAGGAATGGAGCTAAAATTCTGCGTGCGGGGGAAAATTGCATCGCTGTCTCCTCATTAGTAGGTTTCCATAACAATTGTGGCTCAGAATTTGGCAATTGGTGTTCCCCGATCGGATGATTTGTCTTCTTTGCAAAAAAATCCTCTACCTGCAGGCAGAGGATTTTTTTGCAATTACGAGTTTTGAAGGAAGAAAACTGAAAGATTGCTCCACAGATAAATTCTGGGGATGGGGGTAAAGAAACTAAGTTTTCGGATAGCCAGCAATCTCAAAACAATTTTTGGTGATTTTCCCTAGATTTATCTAGAAATTTCACAGCAATTGTTCCTCAATCCTCTTACTTCGGCTTTCCAACTTAGGTCTTACTTTAGGGGTAAGGATCAGGCGTCGCTTTCAATGTAGATAAACAACAAACCCATTACCACAACCGGCATCACCCAGGTAATTAGGGGAATCAAAATCCAAGGCAAGAAAGAGGCAGCGTAGGAACCTGTCATATCAAATTCTCCAAACTAAAGTTAGTGTGTTCCAACAGGGATATTTGGGAGTCGAGTCTAATTGTTGACTAAACCCCGGAAAATGGCATCAACGCCGTTAAAGTTTTCGAGTAAGAAGTAGGCAACAAAGACACCACCCATTCCACCAATGAAGAAACCCCCGGTAAGCTGGCTCCACCCCTCAGCATTTCTGAGGGAATCAGGGGTCATGGGATTAGCGCTAGGGTAGCTGGTGTTGTCTTGTTTGAAAGAGACTAAACCGTAAGCAGACATACCTAGTGTGCCCAGCAGAACTAAGACGAGGGCTGTATATAATCCCCCGAGATTAGCTGCTTCTGGATAATCCCGCAGGGGTCCGAAGACGATTTCGGGGCCGACGAGGAAATAACCGTGTGCCAAACCAATTTCTAGACCTCGAATTAGGGGCGAGAGTCCTTTGCGGTAGGCGGGCAAGTTCCCAATAAATGCTTTTGTGAAATCAGAAGCACTGATGGGGGTGGCTAGATGACCCGTGAAGGGGTCGCCGTTAAAGGGTTTAATAAGCTCTGCATCTCTGGGATCGGCCATATTCTCTTTTTCCTCGCTGTGCGTAAAAGTTGAGGCGTTCAAGTCATATTTTACGCAGGGAGGTGTTTCCTATTTACATAATTAACGGCGAGCTTTAGAAAAGTTCACTATTCTTTAGTTTTTGGAAGAATTTTTCTTTTGCCTCTTATACCAGAAAGCGAGTCGATCGGGCGACACTCCCAGGAAATAAGCGATGATTACTATTTGATTAATGGCGGTGGTGTGGATCACCCCAAGCTGCTGCCAGCGACGGGCGGAGGTCAGGACTGGCTGGGGTACTATTTCAATGCGACCTTGTTTTTTCAATCGGCGCACGAATTCAAAGTCTTCCATGAGGGGCAAGTCGGGAAAACCGCCGATTTGGTCAAAGGTAACTGCGTGGAGGAAAATAGCTTGGTCGCCGTAGGGCATTTGCAGAAAGTTCGATCGCCACTTTACCCCTGTTTCTACCAGCCGGAGGCTGAGACTGCGGGCGTCAATCTGGAGTTGAAAGGCCCCCGCTACAGCAGACGGGTTAGCTAGTACCCGACGCGCGCTATCGTCGTACCCGCGAGGCAACAGAGTGTCTGCGTGGAGAAACAGCAGGATATCTCCAGCAGCAGCGGCGGCACCTGCATTCATTTGAGTGGCGCGGCCTGGGGCGGTGGAGATAACTCGGACGCCAAAAGATTTTGCTATATCTGTAGTACCGTCGCTGCTGCCACCGTCAGCGACAATTATTTCGACATTTTGGGCCTCAAGGGCGGTGGAGATGACTGAGGCTATTGTAGGTGCTTCGTTTAAGACTGGAATGATAATGGAAATTTTGAGATTGGGATTTTCTGGCGACATACAGACTTAAGCAACCCGTGAGAGAGAGGGCGGGTTTTGTACAAAGCTGATTTTGCCCATTTCTGACCCCAGGCTCGCCCCTACATTTTGCCTTAAGGTGGGAGAGTTTGGTAAAAAACCAAGCTATTAGTTGCTCATTTTTTACACCTCGCCCGCGCCTACATTGGGCTTTCATCTGGCGGGGCGGGTTTTGTACAAAGCGGAGCTGTTAGTTGCTAATTTAGTTGGGAATTTTTGGCTTTTTCTCGCGCCTGGGACTATTGTCCCAAGCGCTGTCTAACTGCTACTGAGATTCAGCATTTGGTTAGACAAATACACTTACTATATTATGACCTTATGGTTTCACAATCAAGTAGTTTTATCTAATTAAATATGACAATTACTAATGCTTGAAAGAAATTAAATATAGTTTAGTTATTTCAACATATTAATATCTAAACCGAGGAGGTCTTCAGGTCGATCGATATCTGCAAGAGTGGGAAGATAAGCAATATTGAGGTCTAGCTTTTGGGCGATCGCCCGCGTACAAGCAAATACTTCACTGGTTCCCCAGTGAATGCCACCGAATAATTCCGGTATCGATCGCCGCAGCCCGATCAGATAATAACCTCCGTCTTTTGCCGGGCCCAAAACTAAATCGTGCTGGCTCAATTCCTCAAAAGCTTGTGCCATGATTTCTGCTTTCAAACCTGGACAATCAGTGCCGATAATTGCTGTTTTCTCAACCCCTGAATTAAAAGAGTTTTGAAACGCTGCTGTCATTCTTGCGCCCAAATCGCCCTCTCTTTGATTTTGACAAATAATATCACTTCCCAGCCACTCTTGCATCAGTTGTTGGCTGCCGCCGGCTCGGTGAATTTCTACCGATAATCGGCGGGATTTTTGGAGAGAGAGAGCGCAGGCGATCGTTCGTTGGGCCATCAAGCGGTGAAGGTTGGCAGCACCTGCTTTTCCCAGCACCGGAATAAGTCGAGTTTTGGTTGTTCCCGGTTCGGGATAGCGGGTGAAAACAATCAGTTTTTCGGACATCATTTATCGTTGTTTATGAGTTTTAAAGGCAGAAACCGCAGACGCGCACACGAAGAGAAGAGAAAGAGTGGACAACTGATTCACAGATTGCCGATCGATGTTGGTGGGTTAGGCGATGGCTTAATTTAATCCTCGCGCCCAACCCAGCATACAAGGTATTTACTGAAAAATAGCCAGCGGTTAGCTCATTTCTAGCATTCGTTGGATGGGCTGCAAGGCTGCTAGTTGAATATTTAGGGGCATGGTAATTTCAGGGGTTTGATTTTTCATAGCTAGATACAATTTTTCCAAGGTATTTAATCTCATGTGCGGGCATTCGTTGCAAGCACAACTATTATTGTTGGGAGGAGCGGGAATAAAGCGTTTGTACGGAGCTTGCTTTTGCATTTGGTGAATGATTCCCGGTTCAGTCGCGACAATAAAAGCTTGGCTGGAACTAGCTTGAGAATATTTGAGCAAAGCGGTGGTGGAGCCGATGTAATTGGCGTGGCGCAGCACGGGAGGTTCGCATTCTGGGTGGGCAATTATTTCGGCTTCGGGATTTTCGATTTTGAGTTGAACTATCTTTTTTTCTGAGAAGTTTTCGTGGACGATACAAGCTCCTTGCCATATCTCCATGTTTCTACCGGTTTGTTCCATGACGTAGCGGCCGAGATTGCGGTCTGGTCCAAAAATTATCGGCTGATTTTCGGGAATTTGGTTAACAATTTTAACAGCGTTAGAACTGGTGCAAATTATATCGCTCATTGCCTTAATTGCGGCGGTACAATTAATGTAGGAAATTACCAAATGTCCTGGTCGATCGGCTTTGAAAGCTGCAAAGGCTTCGGGAGGGCAACTGTCGGCGAGGGAACACCCAGCATTTAAGTCTGGCAACAATACTAATTTGTCGGGATTGAGAATTTTTGCAGTTTCGGCCATGAAATGAACTCCGGCAAAAACTATGACATCGGCGCTGGTGTTGGCGGCTTTGCGGGCAAGTTCTAGGGAGTCGCCAATGAAGTCTGCGATGTCTTGAATCTCGGAGTCTTGGTAATAGTGGGCGAGAATGACGGCGTTTAACTCTTGTTTGAGGGCGTTAATTGCTGCAAACAAGTCGTGGGGCAGTCGGGTTTGAGTAAAGTTCGGAGCAGGTGCGGTGGTAAACACAGTTAGAATATTCCGGGGAAGGTGGGGGGTTGACTCAAGTGTATTTTGAATTATAGTTGAATTCACCAAAAATGGTGGTAAGCGGCTGGTTGGGCTAGAGGTAGCAAATTTGCGATAGGTTAACCGACTGACTGGCAGTGGCAGGGAGATTTTTCCCTCCAAGAGTGGACTCAACTAAGTTTTTACCAGACGGGGTAATTTGAATGAAAGCTTTACCCCGCAAGACATTCACAGGTAAATGACAACCTTTACTCACGAGTATTTTGAGTAGCCTCTATTGACATAATTTATTTACATCGTTTAATGTAATCTACAGGTGATGTAAATATGTTGATTCCATACATCTATGTACTTTGAGGACAATCGCCAGTGGCAGGGAACTGCTGAGTTTCTGACAAAAGAACTACAACGACGGATTGAGCAGCTTGGGCTATCTGTGGAACCACCAGCCTTAAGAACTGTGCGATCGTGGAGATCCAAGCAACTCCTGTCACAGCCGAAAGGTCAAGAATTTCGGTTTCGGCAGATTTTAGAAGGACTGGGAACAGCACTTTTGCTCAAGAAAGGCTGGACACTGGCCGCGATCGCTCAAGTTTTACCCTCATTCCCCGACGCAACTTTGGAGCAACAAATTCTTGCCGAGGCTGATGGTCAAGACCCAACCTGGTTGCCACAAATGCAAACAACGACATTGCCATTACCCACAGGACACGCCAGCACGATCGATCTGGCTGAAGATACTGTTATATTGCTGGCCCAGGGAATTCTGCGGCAATACACAAGAATTCTCAATCGAGACATCGTTCGCCAAGACGATAGGTATATGCCATCGGAACTTTATCGGGCTATGTGCAAGTTGGGCAGGCTGTATATCGAATCCGGACAAAGCGATCGCGCCGCTTGCGTGCATACGGTTTTGGAACGTGCTAGATATCCCCTCAATAAGTGGGAATTAGATATTTTTTGTCACGCCGATTTTGACTCTGGTCAAGTAATTCTCATCGATCCAGACTTGCGAGTGCCAACCCCAGATTGTGCAGTAATTGCCAACAGTAAAGGTACTTTTGGCGAAGATAATATCATCGAACACCGCCTGTACCAACGGTTGCGCGACGCAACTGAACGATTGGGAATTCGCCGCCAGCACAAAGCTTATACGGCTTTGCGATCGCTATTTGGCAGCCGATCGCTCATCGGAGAACACCAACTCTTAGAGTATTTACGTGACAACGATTTAACCCCTTTACAGGGAATGATTGTTGACACCTTTTTTGATAGCGTGCCGGATGTCTGGTTAATTGACGGACACGCTCATCGCTGCGCGTATTGCGGTACGCTGATGCGCCCCTATCCCAATAAAGAACTTTTTCCCGATGGGCGATGTCCGATTCGCCAATGCCTCGGTCACAACTCCTCAACAGCAAAAGTTTCGGAGAAATTAGACCCAAACCAAGACCGATTGCTGATTGCCCAACCGCAAATTTTAACCTATTGGACTGGGCCGGCGATCGACGAATTAGCAATTTTTAAGGCCGCCATAAAAAACGGACTAGATGCCGAACTTTACCCAGAATCAGACCTATGCGATGTAGCAATTAACGGTCGCAATATCGGCATTGATGCTAAGTCATACACCAGTCCTGTCTCCCTTGCTTTGCGCCTCAACCGCACTGGCATCGGAGGGCTGAAGCACTACCGCCGCCGCATCATTGCCGTCAGCGACCAATTAATTGAGGAGCGGCCAGATTACCTCTCTACTTTCCAGTCAGCGCTCGATAAAAAAGGCGATCCTGCTACTCTCGAAATTCTGTCTGTTTCACAAGTCATACAGTTGTTAAAGGCTATCAAATATGAGAATTAAACCGGATTTCTGGACGGGAATAGATCGCATTTGCTGGCTGTGTGTCTTGATGGCAGAATTTATTGAGACTAATTCCCTAGAATATGCCCCTTTAACGATATCGGGAATGGCGAGTATCATCAATGCACCCGCGTTGACAAAAGCCCGCCAAGCCATTTTCAATATGCGCCTGATGTCGCTGGCTTACGTGACAGAACAGTCAGTGAAACACGCCGTTGCTATTTATAACGATCGCCACTACCGCAACAAAACTCAAGGAACCTATAAAATTAACTTAGAAACACTTCACTTTCAACGCACAGACCCCCTAGAAGACCCTTTAATTGCCCAAGCACGTCAAATTCTGGGCCAGCCTTTGGCACACCAATTTTACAGCGCCACCTTTGCCGATCCCCGCCAGCAAATGGCCGTTGCTTTAGGTGAAGAAACAACAGCCGCGAGAGTGCCAATTGGGCCGATCGCAGCCCCACTTGCGCCGCGCCGCACTCATTCCCTCGATCGCGCCCCGAAAGCAAAAATCCGCATTCCCCTTGCGGAACTGTACGAGTTAGCAGTTGAGATGGATGAACGCGAAGCAAATCACCCTGAAAAAAGACGGGGGAGCTGGGTACAACGGTTTGAACATTTTGCACTTAAGGTGCCAGAAATTGGTAAGGGTTTGCGGGAAGAAACAGTCATCGAATTAGAAGGCATCAAGCACTTAATTGGACTGCCTGGATCGGGCAAAACAACTTTGCTCGTATTGATAGCTGTATGGTTGGGAAAACGCGGTTATAAAGCGATGTTTGTGTTTCCCTCCATTGAAGTTGCTAGACAGTACATGGCAGAACTAGCATTTCACGAAATTAAAGTGGGAATGCTAGTCGGTCAAAGCGATGGAACTCGCCGCCGACACGCTAACAATATTGCCGAGGCGATCGCAGCATCAGGGGGAAATGGCGGCTTTGGCTATAGTTTGGAACAGGCAGAAACTTTTGGCTTAAATTGCGTCTTGCCAGCTTTTTCAAGTGCTGATACTTCGATGTGGGGATTTGGTTATGCACCCTGCCAGGAAATTTTACAAAGCGGTGGCAAAAAAGGGCAGATGAAAAAGTATCTTTGTCCGGTTTGGACGATGTGCGGCCGCAACAAAGCACCCCGCGATTTGCTAGATGCGGATATTTGGGTCGGCCACGTTCTTTCAATGGATACTGAAGTTCCACCCCATGCCATTCGCGATCGCATTCGTTATTTTGAATTAATTGCCCGGACATTCGATGTCGTAGTTTTTGACGAAGCAGATATGGTGCAATCAAATCTGGATGCTTACGGTGCTGCAACTTTAAAGCTTTCTGGTGCCGCCGATTCTATCCATTTAGTCATTCAAGAACAAATTCACAATCGTTTTGCTCGTGGCGAAAATTATCGATTGTTCGATCGAGATGTAGAACTTTATAGCCGCGATCTAGCAGAATTTGGCAATCACAACACATCATTAATTACTGCCGTTCAAAATATGCCCTCATCGCCAGTCGGCAAACGCTATGAGAATCAGTTATTAACCGTTCTGAGAATAGTCAGCGATTTGTTGGATGGCTTTGAGAAAACTTCTAAACGCGATCGCCTTGACGAAGAGGAAGTCAAACAGGGATTTAGCAAAAGTCGAGCCTTGAAAGAATTCTGGGAAACGGCTGCTTACCATGCTTTTTACGATCGCACTGGCATTGAACCGCACGATCGGCTAAACATGGATCTGTGCGCTCAAAGGCTGGGAATAAACGCCGACACGCTCAAACAGCAATGGGAAACTCAAATTCTTTATTTTCGTCGTTATTTAGCGGAGAATCTGATCGAACGGCGCGATAAAATAGTCAAAAAAATTGCCGAATTGTTTTTGCCTTTGTGTTTTAAGGATGGCACTGCATCAGGCGAAGCTCAGGATACGATTACCTTACTTGTTTGCGTTACTTTCGTGATTTTAGGCTATCAGCGGATCGTACCGCAAACTAGAACAATGGTAGCAGAAGGACTGATTCGGGAACCGATTGTCGAATCAACGGCAACACCGGAACTGCGACAACTGATTCCTGAGAATATTTTAGGGTCTTTTTCTGGGGTAAAATACAGTTTCCAATCGGCACAAACTACTCGAAGTCAAGCCCAAAATGTGGAACTGTCTTATATTATTTTTGTGGGCGCGCCTCGGATGTTAATGCACCGTTTTCATCAGTTATTTGAGGCAGATGGCGAACGGTCGGGGCTGGCAGTTTTAATGACTTCAGCTACCTCATTTCTCGAAGCAAGTCCTGCTTATCACATTAACTCTGGGCCGGATTATCTGCTCAAACCGCGCCAAACAGAACGGGAGCCCAAAAAGAGCTTTTACCGCTTCAAATGGCTGCCCGATCGCGAATCGCGCGATGAACCTCTCCGATATAGCGGTGCAGGCGAACTGCGCGATCGCAATTTAGAAAAAATGGTAGACGCGCTGGTACGCGGAGGAAACCAGAAATCTGAAATTTACAAATCCATCCGCAACTTTGACCTGCAAAAGGGTATTTACCGCAAAGCGGCCTTAATTGTTAACAGCTACGAACAAGCTCGCACCATTAAGAAATTTATCAACGATTACCATCCAGAAATCGGCAAACGAACCAAAGCAGTTGTTAATCTCCTCAAACACGGAGAGCAACCAACTGATTTCGTTACCACTGCCCAGTGCGAGGCTTTAGGAGATGATGAAACTTGCGATATTATCATTTTTCCAATGTTGGCAATCGGTAGAGGTGTGAATATTGTTTTCACTAAAGGCATCAGGAAACTCGATGCAGCTATTGGTACAATTTATTTCCTCACCCGTCCCCATCCCACGACTGACGATACGCAACTGTTGTACAGCCTAGCCGGAAAAGCTACCCAAGAATTTGACAGTCGAGTTTTTACTGAAGCAGAACACTTGCCAGCAATTTCTAATGCTTGGAAAAAGTCGAGAAAACAACTCTGGAAAACGGCGAACCGGCTGTTGCGCGAACCTCTCATGGCTAGCCGTTTGGGTGAAGATTTATTTAAACCGTTTACGGCAAATCAGATGGTGGGAATTTTGCAAACTATCGGGCGCGGGATGCGAAATGGGTGTCCGGTACAAGTTTACTTTGTCGATGCAGCTTGGGCTATTAAATCCACTGAAGATAAACCAGACTCCGGGCGGGACAGTATGCTTGTTCAGATGCGAATTATTTTAGAAGAATGCCTCAAGCATCCCGATCCAGTGATTCGAGAAATTTATCAAGAACTTTACGGTGCATTTCTCGATCCCCTGCGGCGCATTGATGGCGTAGTTTACCCGCCAAGTTTACGGAATTCAGAAGGTTTGACAGAGGAAGAAGACGATTTTGATGATTTTTCACCTTTATTGGAGATGTAACCATGAACGACGGAATTTTTGACAAAATTGAATCTGATGATGACGGCGAAGCAAAGGAAACTACTATTATTGGAGATGCAACCATGAACGACGAAATTTTTGACGAAATCGAATCCGATGATGACGAAGAAACTGAAGCGACTGTGCTTTCAGACACCCTTTACATTCCTCTCGGCAAGCCCAAAAGTCTGAAAGAGATTCCCCTAGCTTTTACCGTGCCAGATAACATCGAGCCAGTAACAGTCAAAGGCTTGACGCTAGGTTGGACAAAAGCTGCTTTGCATGAGCTTTCGACCCTCCAAAAAGCTGCTTGCAAGGGCGATTCAGCTAGTAAAAATCTCCCTTATTCCTCGCTGCTAGGTTTGTTAGAAGTAGGACTGGACAGTGCAGCGCGGATTCAGTCAAATGTAGGTTTGAGTCTGTTTTCGTTGAATTCCAAAAGTGTAAAAGAGCCTGAACCATTTGCTTACTTAAATTCCGAAAGTACACAAGATATCCAGAAAGCGTTACGCCCCATTATCAACGAGTGGATAACAAATTTCCTAAAACCTTTTGCTGAAAAAGAAGATGGGCTATTGGAAGTTATCGACCGTTTGGAAGATTTGCACGATCGAAAGGAGTTGTTAACAATTACTCCGTCTGAGTCTCAAGTTTTACCTTGGAAATGGAATCAAAATACAGGAACTACAAAACACAGCAACAATTATGATTATCGCGTGTTAGTTGATTATGCAGCTCGTGCGATCGCGGGAAAAGAGATTTTTCAGGGGCTAGGAACAATGAAGCGGGTTATCTCTAGCGGCGGGCGTCTCACAACTGGAACGGCAGAATTGATTACCGATCCCATTACTGTATCCGAAAACGCAGGAAAATTCAGTCTGGTGGTACGTTTAGAAGTCGTAACCTATCCTTCTTTGCACCAACCTTTATTGAAGATAGATGTTTCCAAGCGCCGCTGGTTAAGTGAATTAAAACCTGCAAGTTATAACTCAGCAAATATTAGTGGTTTTGTCTTTTCTGTTGACTACAGCGATCGCGCATTTCGCTACACGGTGCTTTCCGATTCCGAAAAACCGGAGAAAAATCAACCGGACAAAAAGAAAAATTGGTTTTGGGCGATCGATAAAGACTTTGAAGCATTGCGTGGCAAGCTCAAACTCCCGATGAAAACGCCTGACGGTCAAAATATTGATGGTTCTCAAATTGTATTGGGTAAAGCTTCAACAGAACGCTGTCAAGTTGTGTTAACTTACCGCAACGGACTGCAAGAAGGAAAACACGGAATTGACGCAGGCGTACCGGAGATTGATAAGTTAGAAGCTTTTGAAAAGATTGCTGAAATTCTGAACCTGCTCGGCTTCAAACCTTTCGATAATTACTCGGAAGTAAAAATCAAAGGCACAAGTCACACAAAAGACGATACAGCCTCGCGCATGATTAATTTTCCTACTCTGTTAGGTGCTGCTTTAGAAATCCTTGAAAAAGGTGACTGTCCTGATTTTACTCCCAAATACTTGGAAAAATTTAAGGAAAGCTTGAAGGACGATCCATTAAACAGCTTGCTGGCTAAACATCTCGATATGAAGTTAGAGAAAATTTGGGGTGGTAGAAAAACCCTAAAATTTCACTCTAAGTGTCTCAACCAGACTGATGAACTTAAGGCGATGATTCAGGCAAACCAGGAAGCTATGCGCCGACTATATGCTAATGAAAAACTGTTACTTGTTATCTTTTACGAAGAACAATGTCAAACCGAATTGAAACTGCTGCAAGCGATAATTCGCCTTCTCTGGGGTGGCGCGATCGAACTCATGGCTAATCGTTTGCCAGCAAATACTCACGGGCCGAAAGAGTCATTGCCAGGTGCAAATTTGAAAGCAAAAGAGCGATCGCGTCACCGCATAGAAGCCTGGGAGTCTATCGTCCAACAACTTGCTTTACGCAAACAGCGAACTTTTTGCCTCGTAATGGCACGGGAATGGTATCCAGACAATAAACATGACGATTCGGTGAATAAACCCTCATCCCGTCAAGCACTGGCTACAATCGCCGGTTCTTGCGTGCAGTTTCTGCTACCGATTGAAAAAACTAAGGAGAAAGAACTTCTCCAACTTGGTGATTTTTCCCATCGAGTACAAGCTGCTCTAAAAGACTTACTTTCTGCTCATTCTGGCCGCATTGATGATGTCAAGGAAAAGGTTGACAAATGGCTCAAAGACACTCCTGTAGCAGCTAGACCAAAAGAAATTATCGGAATTACGATCGTTCGCAAACAGAAAGGTCGCGCTCGCGGTTTTATTGACAACACATTTTTGCCAGTTGCTATGCGCCTCAAGGTGGAAACAGGTGAATGCGAACTGTGCTGTGCCTATGAGAAGGGTAATAATTTACAAATCAGCCCTTGGAGCAAGTTTTCTGATGAGATCGCCTTTATTTCCCAAATCTCTCCCGTGAAACTGGCTGACAAACAAGAAGCGCGCCAGATTCGTTTCATGAAATTTGTCAAGCAGATTATTTCCAATTCTGTAGATGAAGGGAATCAACCATTAGTGATGATTGATTCTTCTAACTGCGCGCAACTTTGGCCTTGGCTCGCCGATGTTAGAATGAATGCAAATCAAATTAACCTCGGTCAGCAGTACGAGCAGATGCAAGATGAGTGGAAAGGTGCGCGGATAATTCGGATTCGTCAAGATATCGCCCCTGGAATTATCGATAAAAAAGTCCGACATTTAACAGAGACTTCTCTGGAAGATACCCGGACAAAAGAAGAACTGACTTCAACCTGGGAAATTCCCTCTGCATCGAGTGCAATGAAGTTATTTCGGCTTGTTACAAGCAATCAAAAGAGCGAAATCAGTGAAACAGGTTGTGTTGCTTACCTGTCTGTTGGGCGCAAAACACTTCATCAAGAATCACGCGGCCAAAGTTGCTATCACCCGACAGAAAGCCCTATTGCTGTAAAGAATATTGCTGAAGAAGTGGTGATTTTTGCATTTAGTTTCCTCGCGCAAAGCGGGTTATATCAAATGGCATCACTGCTTGTGCACTACTTTCTTGCAAAAGTTGCTGACGGTTTCAACAACAAAGTTTTAAATAAAGCTGGATTGGAAGTCCACAAAATTGAAACCCGTCCGCCTTTCACGGGACAATTCCCAACTCCAAATCCTCTGGAAATTGTTGTTACCTTGCGACAGGAAAAAGATGATTGCGATCGCCTTGCTGCACTGGTAGAATCCCTACGGTATAGTTTCGGCCACTACAGCGATTGGTCGAGCTTACCGGCTCCTCTGTTTTTTGAGCGAGTTGTGCGAGACTATATCAGCGAATTTGCAATTGAAGATGAGCAAATGGAGGCGGAACCAGAGTTAGAGGAATAATTCAGTCTAGGGTTGCTGTCCCTACTCGGTTGAGTATTAGGGCGTTGCAGTCGGTAATTAACGGGCTTAACTTCAGGGCAATCGCCTCCAATGTCAATGGGGAGAGAGGATTTTTGCGCTTAGGAGTAAAAGATGAAGAAAGTGGAGCAAATCTCACATCTAAAATCTAAAATCCAAAATATGCTGCGGGAGAGTGCAAAAATAGGTCGCTGTTTCTTATGCTGAGTAAGAAGGGGCTAGGGATCGATCGCACATGACAAATTACATGAATAAAGCTAAATCTATCAAAATTGCGGTGGTGGGGGACGTTCACGATCGCTGGGAACCTGAAGACGGCGAGGCCCTGAAGCATCTGGGCGTTGATTTGGTGCTGTTTGTGGGGGATTTTGGCAATGAGTCGGTGGAGGTGGTGCGGGCGATCGCCCAATTGGACATTCCGAAAGCAGCGGTGTTTGGGAACCACGACGCTTGGTACACGGCGACAGAGTGGGGCCGCAGTCAGTGCCCTTACGATCGCACTCAAGAAAATTGGGTAAAACAGCAGTTAGATTTAATGGGAGAAGCTCACGTCGGTTACGGGAAACGGGATTTTCCCGAATTGGGCGTAACTGTGGTGGGAAGCCGCCCGTTTACTTGGGGGGGTTCGGAGTGGAAGTACGGGGATTTTTACTCGGAGTGGTTTGGGGTAGAAAGTTTTGAGGAGTCGGCGCGGCGCATTGCAGCGGCTGCGGCGGATGCCGATTGCGAAAATGTGATTTTTTTGGGTCACACGGGTCCGACGGGGTTAGGAGAGGCTCCTGAAGACCCCTGCGGGCGAGATTGGAAGCCACTGGGAGGGGATTGGGGCGACCCGGATTTTGCGGAGGCGATCGATCGAACTCGTACCACAGGAAAGCACATACCGCTGGTAACTTTTGGTCATATGCACCACAAACTGCGGCACACGAAGCACGAGTTGCGGAAGTCGCTGGAGGTGAGTGCGGAGGGTACGGTGTATTTGAATGCGGCCAGCGTACCGCGAATTGTGGAGAGAGAGTGCTCGAAATTGCGGAATTTCTCGATCGTCCTGCTCGAAAATGGCTCGGTGTCGGAAGTGTCTCTGGTATGGGTAGGCGAAGATTTCGCGGTAGAAAGAGAACAAATTCTTTATCGGCGCGCTGAATCTGCGGCTATTTGTAGTTAGAGACATTTGCTGGTATGATAAAATTTATGCGCCCGGAGAGGTGGCAGAGTGGTCGAATGCGCTCGACTTGAAATCGAGTGTGGCAGTGATGTCACCGTGGGTTCAAATCCCACCCTCTCCGTTGAACATTTCTCTTGTCCGTTAAGGGTTTCAGATTCTCTATCCCCTCAAGAGTTCCCTTTTCCGCTCATCTTTCGCTCACTCTGGGTATTTCGCAACAAAAAAACACCCCCGTAGGGGTGCTGTTGCTTACCAGGTAATTTTTCTAGCTAACTGACTCAACTCAAAACCCTTCCTCATCCGCCGGGTCTCCGTAGGGGTCTTCGCTGGCCGGAGTCACATTGCCGAACATTCCAGCATCCGCTACGTAGTCAGCCGGGTCGCCGTAGGGGTCTTCGCTGGCTGGAGTCAGGTTGCCGAACTGTCCGTAGTCGGTACCGGCGTAGTCAGCCGGGTCGCCGTAGGGGTCTTCGCTGGCAGGGGTCAGGTTGCCGTACTCTCCGTACTCAGCCGGATCGCCGTAGGGGTCTTGGCTGGCTGGAGTCACGTTGCCATACTCTCCGTACTCAGCCGGGTCGCCGTAGGGGTCTTGGCTGGCTGGAGTCACGTTGCCGTACTGTCCGGCATTGGAGGCATCTTGGTAATTGCCATCAGGATCGAGTTGCTCGCTGTCTGGCCCGACGATCGCATCTTTTAACTTCCGCAAAAATCCGTCTACCATGATAAAGTTCCTCTTTTTTATGTGTTGAAAAACGACTGTTTTAGATTGGGAATCCCAGATTTAATTGAAAGTCACGGAACCTGCAATCTAAAATCTCAAATGCTTACACTACTGTGCGGGAACAGGACTTGTAGCTTCCGGCAAGGTAGTAAGGTCTCGACCGGTATTTTGGTTGTTGTACCCTTGGAATTCGCGGTAACGCGCTGCCTCGGACTCCGGAACTTTAATTCCTTCAGGCGGGGGCGTTACCCAGACCGCGCGATTCTGGGCATCACGGTAGTAAACGCGACCGTTTTTGGAAAGGTAATGTTTTCCCTGCGGCCCCTTTTCTTGTTTATTTTTGTGCTGATTGTAGATGTAGTAAAGGGCGGCTGCTCCTGCTAAAGTAATCCCTACTTTTTGAGCATTGCTCAGTCCTTTTTTCGCTTGTGGGGAAGGAGCGGAGCCGCGATTAGTTTGCACTCCTCCAGCGCGAGTGTTGTCAACAGGAGGCGGGGGAGCGGAATTTTGCTCGCTAGAACCGCAAGCAGTCACAAAGGGAAAGGTCAGCAGCGTTGTCAGCAGCAGAGCCATGAAGCGCGATCTTTTGGGTTCGGGTTTGATTGTGTTCATTGCCGCTCCGAATTGTCGGGATTACAGGTAGGGTGTGTTCTGGCGGGGTTGAGGAACCTGAGCTGCTGCCAACTGTTTTTAGAGTAAATTAATTTCTCAAAGCAATTTTGACCAAAAAAGTAGTTGCTGAGAAATTTACAGCGCAGGTACGGTATTGCGTTTCTAGATTAATCATCCTCAAATCTCTTGATGATTTACTCATTCCAGGGATATAAATAAAGTTTCTTTTATTTCAGTCTCCAGGTATAGGCCAATGCGCGCCTTCGGGTAAAAATAAATTCCGTTTGTGGACTGCTCAAAGCAAAGTGAAGCAGACCGAGGGGGCGAGTCCGAAACTCAAAGCAGCACTGGCGAGGGAAAGGAGGCCGATTTAGAGCTGAAGGAAGAAGGCAGAAGGCCATTCGACTTCGCGAGCGGATAAACAGCAGGAATAAGGAATAATAGCCAGGGTTTGAGCAATTAATATCAATTCCGGTTGCATCGGAATGATTTAACCGCAGAGGACACAGAGAACGCAGAGGGAGAGAAAAGAGTAATGAATAATTCCGATGAAGCGCGGATTTGATATAAGAACATCCTAACCGTCTTGGCGGTTGCTATATAAGTCCGGCGGTGTTTAATTGGGTTGGACTGCTTCTGGGATGCCTGCATTTTTTTGTGGGAATTCTGGAGAAGTCGATCGCACTATTGTAGAAATCTATTAACCGCGATATAAAACCCCCTAAGCCTTTCGGATATTTATGAAATTAAAAAATTTAGTTACTGCTGGATTGTCCATCGCAGTTGTATTTACTGCGGTAAAATATCTAACATTTTCCCAGCAACAAAACCAAGTCAAGGAATTGCTGCAAACAAAACAGTGTCAGGAATGCAATTTCAGCAATGCCAACTTACAAGGATTAGACTTGCAAGGAGTAAACTTGCAGGGAGCTAACCTAGAAGGTGCTAACTTATCAGGAGCCAACTTGACCAATGCCAACCTCAAAAATGCCAACTTAAATAGAGCCAACCTGACCGGAGCTGATTTGGGCTGTGCTGGCATCACTTTCAACCTTGAGGCTAATGAAAAAGAAGCAAATATGGATTTTAATGTCACCGCTGTTCCAGAACAGAATAACCCAGAAAATGCAGTAGTTGGTTTCAATATGAAAGCAACGGATCGAGGAGCCACAATGCGTTTCAACCTCATGGGATGCGCCGACTTCGAGAATGCTAGCTTGCAAGAAACTAAAATGCCCGATGGCAAAATTCATCCTTAATTGCAGCAAATACAGCAATCTGCTGTGTCATCATTTGTCAACTTCTTTTGATTCTTTCCGCTCTCTCTTTCTCTTTCTCTGTGTCCTCTGTGGCCTCTGTGGTTCATAAAAAAAAACCGCCGCCTGACTGACAGGCGGCGGTTTTTTTAAGCAACAAACAATCGCCTAAAATTAGTGAGCAGAACCGTTACCATGATACTTGTCAGTATCGTAGAATCCGTTTTTTGTACCGAAGAACAGACAGCAAACGGTGAAAACTGCTGTCAAGACTGCTAAAACTAACTTAACGTCCATAATTTACCTGCTGTTGTTGAGTGAGTGCAAATACTCAGATTGTAGAATCTTTTTGGCTGGCGCGGCCATCTACCAGCGTAGCGCCAGATTTGCTGGGATGTTCGTTGGTGCGGCAGTTTCCTGACGGCGAGACGATTCGGGGAATTATTGTCGAAACCGAAGCTTACGGCCCGGGAGATCCCGCTTGTCACGCTTACCGAAAGCGCACTTCTCGCAATGAGGTGATGTTCGGGCCTCCGGGTATGAGCTACGTTTACCTAATCTACGGGATGTATCACTGTTTTAATGTCGTGACGGATGCAGAGGGAGTTGCTAGTGCTGTGCTGATTCGAGCTTTGCAGGTAGATGTGGTTCCCAAAGAATTCGCTGCAATTCCTGAGAAGAAGCGATCGCGCCTCGCCGCCGGGCCTGGGAAACTGTGTAAGGTACTGGGGATCGATCGAACTTTAAGCGGTTTTCCCTTGGGTTCCGGCCAACCGCTGCGGTTGGAACACCGGAGCGAGCAATTTCAGCAAGCTGTGGAGGAGGGTACAATAAATTTTGTGCAAACTACGCGGATCGGGATTTCTCAAGGCATGGATTTGCCTTGGCGCTGGTATGTAGGGAACTCTACGGCTGTGTCACCAAATTATTGGGTCTGAAGCCCCTTCTTCAGTGGCCGGTTTTTTCTTCGCCTTTTTAATATAAAATCTAAATATTTATTAATAGATTGTCCTGCTTTTTGCTGTACTATAAATTATAGGAGGATTCAGCAATGTTTGGTTGTCAACAAAATCTAATTCGATCTGATTCAAGCATTCAAGCGATTCTTGAATATCTGTGTTCCGAGTCTGCAAAGCTTACTAATTGCGGTATCTATTATTCTCGCCAAATATACTTTAAAACTGGCAAGATTCCGAACCGGGCTAAGCTACACAAAGTCTTGGGAACTGAAGATAGAAACCTGCACTATCAAGCGTTCTATTCAGATACAGCTCAGCAAATTCTGACAGGGGTAGCAGAGTCTTTTAAGTCTTTTATGGGCTTACTCAGAGGAATCAAAAATGGAACGGTTACGCAACACCCTAAATTGCCGGGATACCGTAAAGGTGGAATGGCACTTGTAACGTTTACAGGAAGATCCGTAAAACTTAAGAATGGGATGCTGCGATTTCCTCTGGGAAGCAAGGTTAAAGCGTGGTTCGGGTTAGATGCGTTTTTCCTACCAATGCCATCTAATCTAGATTTTAAAACAATTCGAGAGTATCGCATTCTTCCCCGGAATGGCTGTTTCTACTTGGAATTGATTTACAAAACAGAGGATGTCCAAGCGAATGTAGACCCTGCCAAATGCTTAGCAATTGACCACGGAATAGACAACTGGCTAACCTGCTTGAGCAATATCGGCACAAGTTTTATCGTTGACGGCAAACATCTCAAGTCCCTCAATCAAGGATATAACAAACGGGTTGCTTTTCTCATGAAAGGGAAAGCCAACGGCTACTGGTCTAAAAGATTGGCAGGCTTAACTGAAAAACGTAATCGCCAAATGCGAGATGCCGTCAACAAAGCAGCAAGAAAAGTAATTCAGCACTGCTTAGACAACCAAATCGGTACAGTTATTTTTGGTTGGAACAAAGGACAAAAAGAGTCTGTCAATATGGGAAGCAACACTAATCAAAAGTTTGTGCAAATCCCTACGGGCAGACTGAAAGATAGAATAGCTCAACTGTGCGAGCAATACGGTTTAAGGTTTGTTGAAGCTGAAGAATCATATTCTTCCAAAGCTTCGTTTGTCGATAATGACTTGCTACCTAAATTTGGCGAAAAACCCGAAGGGTGGCTTCCTAGTGGCAAACGAATTAAGCGCGGTTTGTACAGAACGGCTCAAGGTTGGCTAATCAATGCAGATTGTAATGGTTGTGCAAATATTGCTAGAAAAGTAGCGATAATGCTTGGACTAGATCTAAGTGGAATCGGTAGAGGTGCTTTGGCATCGCCTTTAAGACTCAAATTGCTGTCTTAAGAATCCCCGCGCTGGTCTGCCGGGGAGTGTCAAAACTCTAGTAATGTCAAAGGTATCATTGTAAATTTTGTCGCTTATCTTAGTGAAATTATGGCTTACTCTTCTGAAAATCCGATCGTACAACTCAAAAAATGCCTAAGCCTGGTTCAGGATGTTAGCACTCACACCGAAGCCAACCGGGCCTTCGAGCAATTGTGCGGGATTATCGATGCTGAAAACCCAATGGCGGCGCAACTTTTGGAGATGCTATGGGAAGAAGCAATTATGGCGAGGCGATCTGCTTTATTTTGGCAACAAATGAGCGATGTTGAGAAAGATATGGCTAATAGAATGATGGAAAATATGACGCAAATGCGGCAAAACTATTTGCGGTTAATGCAGGAAATGTAAGATTGGGGAATGGGTAATTGCTAATTAGTAATTGGTAATTGCCCGGACTCTGCCCCCCAACGATAAAAACGAGTAATAGAAGCATATTTAACTGCGGCGAGACTCATCGTCCACCACGCAATATGTGCATATTGAGCGCAGTCGAACCAAGTGAAAGTAAAAATCAGATAAGCAATAGCCACCGCTTCAATACCGCGCATTGATGAATTCACCGCTAAATAGAGATAATATCCCCAAAGTGCAATCCCAGCCAGCAGCCCTAAAATGCCAACAGATAGGGTTGTATCCAGAATCCAATTGTGAGCTTTGTAAGTAGGAGTTTCTCTAGTGCTGATTTCACCTTTTATGTTAATATAGTTGTAAGTAAATTCGTCTAAATTTACAACGGTCGGAGTTACTTGAGGATTTCGGATGTATGGATAGGCGATGCCCAAACCGTCAAATCCCCATCCAAATAGCGGGCGTTTTTTGATGCCGCGCGCTGAGAGCGTCCACATGGGCGATCGGCTAGACATGACTTGTGCGATCGAAGGTTTGCTCCAATCTAACGGTCTGCTGACAGTCATGATGCCAATAGCGATTATGGCGATAAGAGCACTGCCTGCAAGAATTTTGTAATATTTGCCTCTGAGCAAATAGGCACTGGCAACTATCAGAGCTAAAATAGCACTTCGAGTAGAAGTTAGCAGCAGTGAGGGAACAGTTAAAATTAAAGTAATTGCAGTTAATTTATTTGTGGTAAATCTCCCAAACCAACCGACAAGAGCAGTAATTACTATTAATGCTAAAACTATAGCTGCGTGGCCGCGATGGGAGTACAATCCTATTGGTTGCTGTCCTTGAAAAATGCTGCTGGCATTAACATCAGCTCTGATAATTTTCCCCATTGTGGCAGTATAGTCGATCCGCCAGTCTATGATTTGCGGGAAGATACTAAGAGAAAGAATGATGCCGCCAATTAGCAGTCCTTGGAATTGGGAATTAATGAGTTGCGGGTGTATGGTTAAGAGCAAGCTGTTGCTGAGAGTGAAGGCGGCGATTAACAGCCAGTAGAGCCAGCCGTCTCCCATTTGGTCTTGACCGAAGAAAGAGGTTAAGGGGAAGGGACTTTGTAGAGTGGAGATAGCTCCGATTGAAAGAAATATTGTCCACAGTATTAGCGATATTTTCCATTGTCGGGGAATGGTTAGGGCTTTTCTTTGTTCCCACAATAGGGCGAGATTGACTCCTACTATTAGCCAAATAATTAATACTTTGGGGGAAGTCCAGATGAGGCCCCGGCTGCTTCCCCAGGGGTTGATGAGGATGATGCTGAGGGCATATAGCAGGGTGTAGAGGGTTTTCATTACTCTTTGTTTTTCCGGTTTTTGAGTCTTTTAATTACAGGCAATACAGCGAGGGCAAATAAAGTTCCTAATGCGGTGGTTGGTTCGGGAACGGCTGCGGCGGCGAGGGCGTCCTCCTCGGCTTTTTTAGATGAGGCTTTTTCGTTTGGTAAGTCGTCGCTGTAAAGGCTTGCTATGTCAGAAACGTCGCTTTCGGAAAAAGACATTTCCTGGTTTATACTCCTAGCAGCGAAAGCTCTTGTATTCGTACCAACATTACTCGAAGACGTAGAAACGCTACTGAGAGAAGGAAGGTAATCTTGATACATCTTGACAGCTAAGTCGTATGTTCCAACTTGAGGATGTGGTGCATTGCGTACACATCCACCACCACCGCTACCGCCGTTACATGGGCCGCCACTAAAGTCATTACGCTCATTAAAGTTGAAGTCGTTGTAGCCACTCACCTTGAGTTTGAGAGAACCGTCATTGTTTACAGAACTTTTAATCCCTGAACCCCAATTGCTCCCAAACGGCCCGCCGTCGTCATTCACCGCAATCAGATTTCCCGATTGGTTAAACGCTCCTAAAATTGTGTCTGGTTTTTTCGGGGGGTTGACACCAGGAAAGTTATTAGTCCAGGCTACAAAAGGTGCTGATGCTTGAAGTCCTGATTCTGTAAAAGAGTCAACCTTGCCAGGGGATAAGGCACTGGAAAACAAATAGGTGGGGAGTTTGTCAACTTTTTTGTACCCAAACTGTTGCTCAACTATGTTGGCATACTGTTTGGTAAATGTTGCACCTTGTTCGATATTTGTGATAGTTGAAGTGCCTCCATTGAGGGAAATTGACCAGGAAAAACCTGTTAAAAAATCGTAGGTTTTGTTGCCGAAATCACCGACCAGAAATGTCTCAAATTTGAGCTGATTGGCTTGAGAACCACTCGGTACATCAGAGAATTTTAAAATCTGACCATTGTTTTGAGTCTGTTGTGCTAGTTGGTTGTTTGGATTCCAGGGTAGAAATTGTTCTAATTCTTCTGGAATTCTGTATTCATCCCAGTACCAAGGTTCCTCGTCAGACCATCCACTAATATAACCAAATTTGGGGGGATCTATATATGGGACTTGTACGGCGAAGTTAGGGTCAATAGTTATGGGTGGATGAAAATCTTGCGTTACTATTTGAAGCCAGTTCAGATGATCGACACCGAGAAAATTTTTCCAGTCATTTTTAGTAGCAACAAATTGACCCTCAATGGCATCTTTGGTTCCTGTTGTGACAGGCCTAATTTTTCTCTCCAGGCTAATATTACCTAAGACTTCATTTTTGACGATTACATCAAAAGTCAGTTGTGCTGCACAAACTTCCCCGCTTGAAACGGTTGTAAAGAATGCAGCTATTGAGATCGCACAGATGTATGTTGTGCTAGCATTTCGCTGTGACATAGCCTTGAGTCCTAATTGTTTGAAAGTGTATTAAATCCTAATCAGCAAGTTTTTCAACTTGGTAAGTTTTGAGATTGAAACGCCACAAAGTCCGCACAAGTCTGTCACTGTTAACATCTACGTAGATATATTCTGGCGTAACCAAAAAATTTGAATCGGCAGAAAACTCGCCTATAGATAGCAAATCAAGCTGAGAAAATTCTTTAATTTCCTGACAAGTTTCGATGTTAAAAAGTCGCGCGTAATTCACCGCACCTCCACTCCGATCCGGTAGAGGATAATTTTCATCGATCGGGGGATATCCGTGACCAAATGTGATGTTCAAAAAGCGATCGTTTGGCGAAAAGCGAAACTGCTCAGGCCCGGGAGCTCCTTTTTTCCATTTGCAGACAAGTGTAAAGCTGGGATAGCTGTGCATGAATATTATCCCTTGCGGAAATTGGTAAGTAAAAAACTTGGTTTCATCGTGGGAAAAGCCATAAATCCTTTGAGGAAAACGGCGAACTTCTTTACCTGTCGCCAACTCCCAGAAAACAGCATGGTCTTTCTGCGAAGCCGCAACAGTCTTACCACCGTCTAAGAGAAATGTCTCTCTGACAACTACTCCATCATCCATTTTAAAAGTGCGAATCACCTCTGAAGAAACAGCATCTTTGACGGTAACAATGCCATTGCGTGAGCCGCTGACAGAGTAGCGACTTACTGAGGGCGTGTTGTCAGCTATCCTCTCCATATAGGCACTAACTCCATGTGAAACAGAGCCTAGTGCCATTGCCCCATAAAGGATTAAAGCCAATATAAATAGGGAAAAATATTTCATAATCTGGGCTATTTTTTAGCCTGATGATTAGTTAAATAATCCCAAAGCAATACGAAGCCAGCTACTAAAAGCAGCGCCAACTTCTTGCCTCAATCCTGATGTTCTGGATTGTCACGTTTAAAACAAGAAAAACTGTGGCAGTAGCGCCTACGCTGATTTCAAATAAGTTTGCTGAGATTATTTCCGAATATTATCACCTCACAAATGCTGACCACAATCCGAAAATTTACTGACTTTAGTAACATCCAAAGAACGAAATCAAATTTTACCTAGTAATATTGGTTATGCCTCAAGGAAGATTTCAGATAAAATCTTGACTTCTGTAGCTAAAAAGTTTCAATGGATACTGTTTTTAGTGAGAAAGTAGTGAACTTTGTAATATTGGTTCGCCTCAAGGAAGATTTCAGATAAAATCTTGACTTCTGTAGCTAAAAAGTTTTAATGGATACTGTTTATAGTGAGAAAGTAGTGAACTTTTGAGCTACTTCAGGGCTTCAGGGCTATTTTTTTAGTCTTTTGAATGTACCGAATCCAGCTAATGCTAATAATGCTCCTAATGCTGTAGGCTGAATTTGAGGGTGCGGAATTGAGTTCTCTCTAAAATGCGAGGCCATAAGCGAATGTAGGGTTGATATAAAATCCGGGTGCACTGGAATTATTTGTTTGTAAAATTTGGTAAAATTCGCAGTTGCGTTTTTTTTGCCACACCGCAACTGCGAACTTTTCCTACTTCATTAAAGCAGCACCGCAGTTGTAAAGTTCCCGCGCGTAATCAGTCCAAGTTCCCTGTCCCCAATAGCGGAAACAGCTTGTTTGCACCAACAAATTGTAAAGCAAAGCTTGCTGGTATTCAAACTGCTTGGTAACTGTCGCATCTTGCTGCAACAGCGGGTCGTATTTTTGGTGAAATGCAGCGCTGAGTAGATTCATCGGTTCTAAGACATTTTCGTAGCCTTTCACCCAACTCAAATCGTTAGTCCAAGAAGCACCATCCATGTGAAAATTATGGTCTGTTTGCTTGAGTTGGGCGATCGCACTTTCCACTTTTTCCGGCGTCGCACTATCAGGATCGACTAGGTGCCAGATTTTGTGCTGGTTAACCCCTTGACAAATCGGATAATCATCAGGATTAACACCCGCCGCTTCAATAATCTCCAAATATTCAGTGCCGTTTAAACCAACAACACCGGATTTTCCCCCGCCTTGTTCGCGGTTTTCGTGCCAAGCTTTGACAAAAGCGCTGGGAAATTCATTCATCATCACGCCGCCATTTTCGCCGTCGGCAATCTGAGTGACTAAAGAAGGAACTGTGACATTGCCAATTTGCTGCTTATTGCGTCCTTTTGCTTCGTAATAAGGCTGCATTTGACCAACCAATTTCGTATCTGAACCTTGGGTTTTAATCAAAGCCGTGATGCTGATTGTTTCGCCGTGAGAATTGCGGGCCACTAAACGGTTGGGAATGTATTTTTGATCTTGCGACAATCCCGAACCGTCGGGATTTTCTACAGAATGTTCTTGCACCATCAGCCAGCGATAGCCGCATTCTTTCAAAGCTTTGATGTATTCGTAAAGTGTATCTGGGTGATTGGGAAAGTGCATTTCTGGGGGCGAAAAACCTTTGACGCGCTTCAGGGCATCCAAGCCAAAAATGGCCGCAAAATGATGTTGCCATGCTTGAATTTGAAGTTTGATGTCGGGAATGGGAGTTGAGGGAATGACGGCGTGACTCCACATTGTGCCCAGCCATTCTACGTGAGGTTGATATTGAGGATCGCAGGTAATCCGCTTGAGATTATCAAAGATATCGTCGCGTCCCATTTGGCGCAATCCCCACAATAAGTTGCCCGAATAGTCGAGCATAATGCGCGGGTTGCAGCCTTCGGCAATCAGTTGGGGAATAAATTCTCCCATGCGGGAATAGCACCAAGCAAACACTCCGGCGTTGTGGTTGTCTCCTTGGTTGGGATGTTCAAACATATGCTGGAGATTGCAGATCAGTTCGCCGTTTGCACCCGCAGGAATGGTGGGTTGGTGCATATGCAGGGCGCAGGCGAATCCGGCTTGAATGTTTTCTAGGCGCAGATTTGTGGTAGGTAGAAAGATTGGTTCGTTGCTATTGGCTGCGGCCTTAATTTCCGCTTCGGAGCCGCAAATATTGGGTAATCCTGAGTTGATTTCTTGTAAAATGGGTAAATTGGGAGATTGTGCGATCGCAGGCATAAATTTTTCTCAACAATTGTGGAGGAACCGTGTCTGCTATTGCTAAGATAGCTAGATACTTTAACAGTAGCAGAGGATGTCTGCAAAAGATAAATTTCACAGGATAAGTCCGGGAGCGCGGCAGATCCTAATCTTGGGTAAAATGTTTAACACATTTCACGTAAATAGGCGAGGTAAATTATGAAATACGAAATCAAGGTTTTGGAACCAACCGATTTGTGGTACGTTCAAAATAACATCAATCCAGAAACGAACAAGTTTTACCATCCCACTAAGAATATTCCCCTCGTTCAGCAAGCGGAAATTAACTTGAACAATTCGGGAGTGATTGTTCAAAAAGGTGCGCTGCATTGGTGTATGGGGAAATTGACTTCCGGTGTTTATAAAACGGATAACCGTTTAAAAGATATGTGGGTATCTTTGACAACGGAAATGGACTACAATGCTCCTGTATATCAAGGCACTGGTACGGTGAAATTGGAACCGAGACAAAAAGGCTATTTCCTGCATTATACGCCGATCGCTCTGTCGGATGGGGAGCAGTGGGAATTTGATGACGGTGTATTTCAGTTTTGTTCGGACAATGTAGTTATCGGTGCTAAAAAACTGAAATTCCGACAAGTGGCTGCTTCTAATGACGGTAGGTGGAGAATTGCTGTTACAGCTTTGCGCGAGCAAAAAGCTATAGTTGTAGCTGCTACAAATTCACCGGCTAAGGTTGTCGAACTCAAACAAGGTGAAACTTTGATAGCTGATTGCGATTTGGTGAAAGGATTTACCAAGGGGATTGAAGAAGATTATCGAAAATTAGGTCATTTTGGCAAAGGCGGTGGAGAGGGTTATGTTTGGTATTATCAGGGGAAAGGTAAATTATTAATATGTGAAAATGATGCTATGGGTTTGGGTTGAGTTATTGCATTTTTTTCGATCGGTATGAGAATTATGAGTGGGATTTATGTAAGATAAGGAGGAAGAAACATCGCACACAAATTTGCAGGCATGAAAGTGTCTGAGATTCTCAAAGGTAAAAAAGGTAGTATAAAACAAGCACAGATTCCGGCCAATTCGCCAAGTTGGGAAGAATTTAGCGAAATGATATGGGAGCAAATAGAAAGAGGTGCTGAAGAAAATATCCCAGGCTTTAAGATGGTTCGCAAATTGTTGAGCGATCGGAGATTTGATAGATGAAAAATAATGGATTTGACCAACTAATATTATTTTTGCAAAAATTGGAAAAACAGGCGATCGATTACAGTTTAGCGCATCATCGCGATGAAGCTATGATGGTAATTGTAGCTGTACCTGGGGAACGGTGGGAAATTGAATTTTTGAGTGATGGTTCGGTGGAGGTAGAGAAGTTTGTCAGTAAGGGAGAAATTGTTGGAGAAGAAGCTTTGAGTGAGTTATTCGATCGCTATTCGGAACTAGACGAGACAAATGGCGATTTGACTCAAAAGATTGAGTTGACAAATGCGAGAAGATGAGTTATGTTTTGCAGAATTTGCGATCGAGTTGCAGCAATGCCGAAACGATATCGCCCATCGCAACCGCCGCAAATTCGGCTTCTGGGAGCCCGATCGCCCTGTATTCCCAATGGCCTACTTGCTTATTTGGCGAGAAACCATATACTTTGTCATGTTAAGAAAATATCTTTTTGATTCATCCAGGAGCGAGAAAAAAAATGTACATTGTACAAATTGCCTCGGAGTGCGCCCCCGTCATCAAAGCAGGAGGTTTGGGCGACGTAGTTTACGGTTTGAGTCGGGAGTTGCAGAATTCCGGCCACTGCGTCGAGATTATTCTACCCAAGTACGACTGCATGAGGTACGACCACATTTGGGGACTTCACGAGGCCTACCGGGATCTGGCTGTGCCCTGGTACGGCGGCGAAATCCTCTGTGATGTCTTGTGCGGCTGGGTGCACGGGCAGTTGTGTTTTTTCATCGAACCTCGCTCTCAAGATAACTTTTTTAATCGCGGCTGTTATTACGGGTGCAATGACGACAATATGCGGTTTGCATTTTTCAGCAAAGCCGCTTTGGAATTTTTGCTCAGAAGCAACAAGCGTCCCGATGTGATTCACTGTCACGATTGGCAAACGGGTTTGATTCCAGTCATGCTGTTTGAAATTTACAAATACAATTGGATGGAAAATCAGCGAGTCTGCTATACCATTCACAATTTCAAACATCAAGGCATGGGGGGTAGCGATATTTTGAATGCAACGGGTTTGAATCGAGAGGATTATTATTTTGATTACGATCGCCTCCGAGATAACTTTAACCCTTTTGCTATCAACTTTATGAAAGGCGGCATTGTTTACTCGAATTTTGTCACCACGGTTTCGCCCCACCATGCTTGGGAAGCTCATATGGGCGAGTGTGGCTACGGTTTGGGGCACACCTTGCATTTATATCAAGAGAAGTTTCGCGGGGTGCTCAACGGCATTGATTACGATGTGTGGAATCCTGAGACCGATCGCTATATTCCGCACCACTACAATCAGGAGGATTTGGCAGGAAAAGCCAAAACTAAAAAAGCTTTGCGCGATCGGCTGTTATTGCGCGATGCTGACAAGCCTATTATTACCTTTATCGGTCGTTTAGACGACCAAAAAGGTGTCCATCTCGTCCACCATGCAATTTATTACTCTCTGAGTAAGGGAGCGCAATTCGTGCTTTTGGGTTCCGCGACGGAAGCGGGAATTAACGCGCATTTCCAGCACGAAAGACAGTTTTTAAATGATAATCCAGACTGCCATTTAGAACTAGGTTTTAATGAGGAACTGTCGCACTTAATTTACGCCGGTGGGGATATGATTGTGGTTCCCAGTAATTACGAACCCTGCGGGCTGACTCAGATGATCGGGTTGAGGTACGGCACTGTTCCTGTGGTGCGGGGAGTTGGCGGTTTGGTGAATACTGTGTTCGATCGAGATTACGACACCCGCCACCTGCCGGAAGAACGCAACGGTTACGTGTTTTACCAAACCGACTACTCGGCTTTAGAGTCGGCGCTTGATCGGGCGATCGGATTGTGGTATGACTATCATGATGAATTTGAAAAACTCATGCTTCAAGGCATGAATTGTGACAATTCGTGGAAATATCCAGCTAAAGACTATGTGGAAATTTACGAGCTAATTAGACACAAATAAGCCGTAGGATCTCAGATGCTGCACCATTGTCAAGAACGGGCTCTGGGGCCCGTCCCACAAAGAATGAGTTTTCTCGCTTCACAGGCCGAAAAGCCTGTTCATAAAAGGCTTATTGAGAATGGTGCAACATCTCAGATGAAATTGTTGTGGGGAGTAGGGGTTGGGCGTCCCGCCCGCCCGAAAAATACAACGCAAGATGCCCGACAGCTTAGGATCGCGAATTAAATAACTTACAATTTTAATTGTTATTGTGGGATGGGCGTCCCGCCCGTCCAAAAAGGACGG
>NZ_JAUBTV010000084.1:0-13371 GCF_036705145.1 Microcoleus sp. B5-D4
ATTGCTTGGTTTATAACCAATGTCATCTATGCAGCAACATCAGGATATCTTCTTCAAGTGTTCGCAGTGTTGACACCGCTAATCTTAAGTTGGCACAACCCAAGCAGAGACCGAAAGCCAACGGCAGTGGAAAAAAAATTTTTTTACTACTTCTACCCAATCCACTTGGCGGGACTAGCAGCGCTGCGAACAATAATCTAACTCTGGGGATTCATTTTAGCGACTCCACCAACTATTTGCGCCTCAACCTGAACGTCAATTACTGGTTGAATTGGCTTGTAAGCTGCCGGTGCTTCTTCGATTCTGCGTTCTTCGCGCCAGGTAATGCAATCTACGCCGATTAATCCCAAAGCGGAGTCAGTTTTATCAGCACCTGCGCGACTCATATCGAAGCGCGATCGCGCCCTTCCTGCACCGTGAGAGGCCGATCGCAAAAATCGATCGTTCCCCTTCCCAACCAGCAAATAAGACGGCGCGCCCATCGAACCCGGTACAATTACAGGCTGACCGGAATGTGCGGGACAAGCGCCTTTGCGCGTTACCCAGCCGGCACCTTCAGCTAAAGTGATATTGTGAGGCAAATCGTAAACTAAGGGAGCTTCCACATCGCCGAAAACTTGTCGCAAACGCAACCGCAGAAGTTCTGCTAGCAGCAAACGGTTGATAAAGCCGTAGTTAGCGGCTGTTGCTTCCGCTTGCAGGTAGCTGTTCACAAGTTCGGGAGTTGCTGCGACAGACAGCGGAAAAAGCCGGGATTCAGGATGTTTCAGGGTTTTCGGCCAGGCCTCGCAAGCTCGATCGCGCCACATTCCGCCGATATATTTGCCGACATTCCGCGAACCGGAATGAATCATGAAAGCGATTTGTCCCGATCGAACTCCCCAAGTATAAGCCGTAGCTCGATCGATAACTTCCTCAACCACTTGAATTTCCACAAAGTGATTGCCGCCACCGATGGTAGCTAACCCCCCATCCCTGACTAAGCCGTCATTTGGGACTAATTCTTCAGGAGCCCATTTGACATCGCCATTCATGGAACCGCCGAGGAAAGTGCGATTGCACTCTGTCGCCAACTGCTCGAAATCCGAATTAGCCGCGCTGCCGGTTGGCTTGTCCAGCATACCATCCAGCCATCCGGGCATCCCGTGTTGGAACATCGCGCGAGCAGTTTTTGCAGTCATGCTAACATCGCGAGTACCGAAGAAATAATCGCCTTTGAGCAATTCTACAAAGCGATCGCGCTGACTGAGGAATTGTTCGATCGACAAATCCGCAACGTGTAACCGCATCCCGCAGTTAATATCGGAACCGGTAGCCGCCGGAATCACCATTCCTGCTGTTTCTACAATAGAGCCGATCGCCACCCCCGCATCCCCTGGATGGAAGTCAGGAGTAGCGCAAGCGCGACAAACGCAGCCGCCTTGAGGGTGTCGAACATTCGCCAAATTTGCCAACTGTTTGAGCGCCTTTGCTTCCACAGGAAAATCCTCTGGGAGCAAAACTTCTGCAGTTGGAGCATCGGCATTTTGCCAGTGTTCTTTCAGAGAACTATTGAGAGAAATGGAGTAGACTTTATTGTCGTAACTAACATCAAGACCTTGCCGAGACAAAGCTCGCAAAAGCCTGTTCAAGTTTTTTGGCAGCTGCATAAATAGTCTGTTGCGGGTTGCATAGCAACCCCCAAAAGTTGAAGAGATTTTTTAGAAAACAAAAGACTTGGGTTCAGCAGCCGCAATCTTTTTTAAGATAAGTTGAAAGGCAACTTTTCTAATTACTCAACTCATAACATATCATTTTTGATATGTCAACCCTTTTCTTGAAGTTTTAATAAATATAGATGATTTACCAAGCGGTGTCAGAAACCCGGTTTGTGCCTAGAAAAATCGCTTGAGTCGAGAATAAATGTACATTGAAAATCAATATATAGGCATCCACAAATCATAATCTAAACGGGAACCGTTTTAATTAATATTTGGCTCACAAGTTGTAATTCTCTCTCGCTTGTTGAGTCTGCTTCAGCTTGTGTTCGAGACTTTGCCAATTTTCGGCTTTGATATCGCTGATGAACCCGTCGAGACAGTCGCGGTAAATAGAGAGCGATCGCAATAATTCCTCTCGATTGTACTTTGCCACCATCACTCCCAGTTCGGGATTGCCACCCCCCACCCGGCTCGTGTCCCGAAAACCCGAACTCGCCAAATGTTGGGCTAAATTAACAATATCCCGATCGCCCTCAAGATCGCACGCAGCAACCAGCGTCGCGCTCGCCATGAGTGGCAAATGAGAAATCCAAGCCACAGCTCGATCGTGTTCTTCCGGCTCACATCGGTAAACTTTAGCACCCAGCAACCGCGCAATTTCCTCAACCTTATCCACCGCAAGCGTCGGCGTCTGGGCCTGCGGCGTCACCACATAAGGCCGGCCCACAAACAAATCCGGTATCGCCGCCTCAATGCCGCTTTCAGCAGTCCCCGCCATCGGGTGTCCCCCTACAAAATTCTGCCACAGAGGAGACACAGCCTGCACTATGGGTGTTTTTACGGAACCGACATCGGTTACAATAGTATCAGGGGAAAGATAGGGCACCAACTCTCGGACGATCGGCTCGATCGACCCCAGTGGCGTGCAAATAAAAACCACATCGGCTGCTGCCATCAGAGACAGGTTTATGCTGGCTTCATTGACAACACCGCGAGCTTGCGCCCGATCGCAAGTCTGCTGCCGACTCGAAACCCCAAAAACATTAAACCCGCGCGATCGTAAATCCAGCCCGATCGAGCCACCAATTAAACCCAGTCCTACAATACCGATATTCATAGCAATAAAATGGGGATATTTGATACGGTGCCGCCCCCATGACAGTCGAGGAACTCCTGAAGAAATATGCCGCCGGAGAAAGAAACTTTGCCGGAATCAACCTGACTGAGGCCAACCTCAGCGGCGTCAACTTGAGCGGAGCCAACCTCAAGGGTGCGAATCTGAGTGTAGCAAACCTGAGCGGAGCAAACCTCAGCAAAACCAACCTCACAGGTGCAAAACTCAACATCGCCAGACTCAGTGGCGCCCATCTAGGCGGCGCCGACCTCACAGACGCCGACCTCAACGTCGCTTACCTAGTGCGAGTTGACCTCAAAAAAGCCATACTCACAGGGGCAAAACTGATCAGAGCCGAGCTAATTCGAGCCGAGCTCAGCGGAGCCAACCTTAGCGGAGCCAACCTCAGCGGCGCCACCCTCACCGAAGCCACCCTTCGAGGAGCCAACCTCGCTCAAGCCAACCTTCGAGGCGCTCACCTCAGCGGCGCGTGCTTGACAGAAGCCAACCTCGAACAAGCCAACCTGCAAGGAGCCGACCTCAGCCGAGCCGACCTCAGCGGCGCCGACTTGCGAGGCACAGAACTGAGACAAGCCAACCTCACTCAAGCCGTACTCAGTGGCGCCGACCTCAGCGGCGTCAATTTGCGCTGGGCCATCCTCAGCGGCTGCAATCTGCGCTGGGCCGACCTCAGCGAAGCCAAATTGAGCGGTGCCGACCTCAGCCGAGCCGACCTCTGCCACGCCAACTTGCTGAATGCCAGCTTAGTTCACGCCGACCTGTCAAATGCCTATCTGATCCGCGCCGACTGGATTGGAGCCGACTTAACCGGAGCCACCTTAACCGGAGCCAAACTTCACGCAGTTTCGCGGCTCGGCATCAAAACCGAAGGCATGACCTGCAAGTGGGTCGATCTGAGTCCCAACGGCGACCACAGCCAAATTTACTGGTTGAACTCTGGAGGAACCCAGGAATTTTTTCACGAAACCTTGCCCACAGTTCGGATTGTGATTGACTCGCCCTTAGACCAAGGCGCTCATTTTGCACTAGCTGCAACTTATTACCAAATTGCCCAACAATACCCGAGTTTAAGTCAGCCGCCCACGATCGAAGTCAGCTCCAGGCGCACCGTACTCGCGTTTAAAATGGACAGCGATGATAAATTATTTGCCACCGCTTACGTTGCCATCATTCCTTTTAACGACGCTGCCATAACTCAAAAAAACCTAATAGCTTTAATGAAAATGATTCAATCCCACGATGCAGGCAAACTTAACGTCAAAGAATCTAAACACGTCCAGTTATGCAGCAAAGCACTCAACCAAGCTATCAGCAAAGTAGACCAAATCAAAATTTCCAGTTCTTTTCCAAAAATCGGTGAAAGCATCAATTTCTTTCAAATTCCCACACAGATGAGCTTAATTAATTCCCGCGATCAAAGACTCAGCGTATATCACCACCCCGCCTTCGGCAAGCGCCTAATTAAAAAATACGAGCCAAGTAACTCACCATCGGGTAAATTAGCCGAAAGCACAAAATTGGCTCAAGCTAATATCACTAGCATTTTGGATTTTATAAAAGGCTTCCACAATATAGATGTCTAGGCATATTGCATCAAGTTACAGAAAATGCTTATTCTAGTTTAAAGGTTGGCACAACAAAGCTTTGTTCTAGCTAACACATCAGGGAAATTTAAAAGCATGGATGCCGAAGAACTCATCACCAAATATGCAGCAGGAGAAAGAGACTTTACTGCCATCCTCCTTTGCGAGGCAAATCTCAGCAGGATCGATCTCAGCGGGGCTAATTTCAGTGAGGCAATCTTGAGCCTCACCAACATGAGCGGCACCAATCTGTCAAACGCCAACATGAGAAAAGCCAAACTCAATGTTGCCAGACTCAGCGGTGCCAATCTCCACAAAGCCAACCTCAGCGGCGCTATCCTCAACGTAGCTAACTTGATTCGAGCCGACCTCAGCGAAGCCCAACTCGTCGAAGCTACACTGATCAGATCCGAACTGATTCGAGCAAACCTCAGTAGTGCCAACTTGACCGGCGCAAATCTCAGCGAAGCAGATTTGAGAGAAGCAACCCTCAGAGAAGCCAATCTAGAGCAAGCCGACCTCAGCGGGGCTCACCTGAGAGGCGCTTTTCTAACAGCGGCCAACTTGGAACGGGCCAACTTGCACAGAGCCGACCTCAGCAGGGCAGACTTGCGAGGAGTCAACCTCTGCAATGCCGAACTCAGACAAGCTAATCTGTCTCAAGCAAACCTTAGCGGCGCTGACTTGCGAGGCGCTAATCTCCGGTGGGCTGACCTCAGCGGGGCGAACCTGACCGGTGCTGACCTCGATGAAGCGAGATTGAGCGGGGCCAACTTGTACGGGGCAAATTTGAGCAATGTCAATCTGTTGAACGCTACTTTGGTACACGCGGATTTGACTCAAGCGAATTTGATTCACGCTGATTGGGTGGGCGCCGATTTGACGGGGGCGGCCCTGACGGGGGCAAAAATTTACGCGGTGTCTAGGTTTGATGTGAAAGCAGATGACATTACCTGCGATTGGGTTGACCTCAGTCCTAACGGCGATCGCAGCCACATTCAGCGCTTTACCCCAGAAGAATCTCAAAGGTTTTTCAATGCTACACCGCCGACAGTTCAAATTATTGTCGATCGACCCCTCGACCCCGATGCTAACTTTGTCCTCGCGGCTACCTACCGCCAAATTGCCCGTCAATACCCTGCTTTGAGCCATCCTCCCAGTATCGAAGTTAATTCCAGACGCACAATCATATCATTTAAAATAGAACAGGACGATCAACTATTTCCCACCGCTTTCGTTGCGATTGTTCCCTTTAGTGATGCAGCATTTACTCAGAAAAATTTGATTACTTTGATCAAGATGATTCAACCCCAAAGTGGTAATAACCTGGGCGTCAGAGTCTCAAATATGGTAGTGCAATTAAACGTCGCCCTGACCAAAACAATGAGAAAAATAGGTGAAATGAAAATTCAACCGATTCGCCTCGATCGCGAACCGATGTCAAGTTTTTTCCAATCGCCTACCCAAACTGTACTCGCTAACTCCAGCGCCGAAACTTTGATGATTCACTATCACCCAGATTTTGGCAGAAACTTGACAAATTTGCCCGGAGTCAACAAAACCTCTATCAGTCCTGCAATTAAAGCCCAAAGATTTACCACCCCGCCGCTAAATACGGTCATTGAGTTTGTCAAAAGCTTTTATCAGCTCGGTGAGTAAATACTATAAATTAATTTGATATTATTTCTATTTATGCCATATAAAAGTTAGCCGATCGCCATTTTATTCAGGTAAACAAATGGAAGCTGAAGAACTGCTCAAACGATTTGCAATCGTCAAAAGATACACTGAAGGCGACAGAGAATTCACAGGAATCAACCTGAATGAAGCTAATCTCAGCCGCATCAACCTCAGCCAATCAATTTTAAGGCGGGCTAGCTTATTTGTCACCAACCTCAGCGGCGCTAACTTGAGCGACGCTAACTTGAGCGAAGCTAACCTGAATGTGGCTAGACTCAGCAGTACCAACCTGTCGCGGGCAATCTTAAACGGGGCGACTCTCAACGTAGCAAACTTAGTCAGAGCCGATTTAAGTGCAGCTCAATTAATCGGAGCCTCCCTGATTAGATGCGAATTAGTCCGCTGCGAACTCAGCAAAACTAACTTCAGCGGTGCCAACCTGACTGAAGCAGATTTAAGAGATGTAAAACTGACGGAAGCTAACCTGTGCGGTGCTAATCTTTCCGGTGCAAATCTTTCCGGTGCTTCGGCTGCTTCAGCTAACTTTCAAGAAGCTAACTTGCATGGCGCGGATTTGACGAAAGCAGAATTTAGCGGCGTCAATTTGAGCAATACCGATATGAGACAAGCTTCTTTGCAACAGGTGAATCTCAGCAGTGCCAATTTGAGCGGAGCTAACCTCAAATGGGCTGATTTGACGGGAGCTAACCTCAACGGCGCCGATCTGAGCTGTGCTAAATTGAACGGAGCTAACCTTAACGGAGCAGATTTAAGAAATACTAATTTAGCAAGTGCTAGTTTGGTTCACGCTGATTTGACAGAAACAAATTTGATTAATGCAGATTGGGTGGGCGCTGATTTGAGGGGAGCAACTTTAACAGGAGCAAAACTGTATTTGGTTCCTCGATGTGGCATCATTGCAGATGATATTACTTGCCAGTGGGTTGACCTCAGCCCCGCTGGCGATCGCACTCTGATTCAACAATTTAAGTCGCAGTCAGAATCGATAAAATTTTTAAGTCACACGCCTGGGTTAGTGCAAATTGTGGTTGACGCACTTTTAGACTACTCAGCAAACAGCACTTTAGCAACAGCTTACAGCGAAATATCTCGGCATTACCGGGCCATGAATTTTCCTCCTAATATTGAAGTCGGCTACCGCCGCACAACTCTAACTTTTAGATTTGAGAGCGATGAGCATTTATTGCCAGCAGCTTTTTTAGCGATTCTTCCTTTTAAGGATGCTGTACAAACTCAGAGAAATATTATGGTTATCGGCAAAAATATCGAAACTCAAAATTTGGATGATAAACGAATAGTGCAGTTGCGTAAAGCATTGAGTACAGCTACAAATAAATTAAATGAGTTGATAAATTTTGTCTCTAATATCTCACGGGTGAGTCAGCCAACAAAGTTTTTTGACTCACCTACGCAAACTATTTTAATTAGTTCGGGACAGGAGAGTTTGATGGTGAATTCTCACGGGAATTTTGGGAAGGGAGGTGCAGCTCATCAGGAGAGTAATTTCAGTTTGCCTCTCGGTCAAAAAGTAGTTGATTTTCTGGCCAGTTTTGATTATGTTGATTGAGGAATGTTAACAGTACAATCGATTGATTGAGGTAGAAGTCCACAATTCGCTGCTCCGCTTCCTGCGATCGAACTCCGAGCCGCACTGGCCCCACCATTTAACGATGGCGCGGCTCGTGGCGCGGGCTTTGCGCTTGGGGCGCAGCGCTCTGATCCAAACGGGGCTTCCCGCTGGAGCTTACCGACAGCGGTATCGAGTCAGCTATTTGATGCCGATTTTGATGTGGCCGGAACCTGTGATTTTAGTGGCGCCGACACGGGTGATCGAGCATTTGCAGGCGGTAGAAATTCCGCGCTTGCAAGAGTGGTTGGAAACAGAGGGGTCGATCGAGACTTATTCCGATAATGCCACTGGACAAGGATTGATGCTAGCAGATCCGCAGTCTTGGCTGGCGGCTCGCTTGGCGGCGAATTCGCCACTTCCGAGCAATATTCCGACAATTATCGACGGTGTGGATGACTTGGAAGTTTGGACGCGCCAGCAATTGACGGCGTGTTTGCAACCTGCTGACTGGAATGATTTAATGCAATCTCAGCCTTTGGAAGCCGATGCAATCCTCCAAGGGCGGGTACTGCTAACGCGCGCTTTCTTTCAGCATCCGGCGAAACCAGAGGAGTGCTATTTGCTGGAAACCGCAGAGCAAAATATTTTGCAGGGGCTGTTTGAAAGGATCGAGCCAAATTCGCTGATTCCGGCTGCTTGGAGCAATTTTTGGCAGCGGTGGGAAGGAAACGGAAAATTGCGGTGGGCGGAAATTAATCGGGAGGCTGGCTCATTTTCTCTGTTCTGCGCGCCGGTTCAGGTGGCTGAGGTTTTGAGCCAAATTTGGGATTGTCAGCCTGTGGTGTTGATTGGGGGGGCGGTGGATGTGGAACCGAAGGCTCCGATCTTCCGGCAAATGCTGGGACTGCCAGAATTGACCAGCGTTAAGTTTTCGCCCGATCGACAAAGCGAATTAATTCAACTGTACATTCCCAACTGGCTGCCGCTGCCAAATACGCCGGAATTTCAGGGTGTTTTAATTGAAGAAATTCGGACTTTGCTGTTGATGAGCGCGTCGGTGGCGGGTTTAACGGTGCTGGTAGTTGGTGATGTACCGCTGAAGGCTCGGCTGGCGGCGATTTTGGCTTCTGAGTTCGGTTCTCGGGTGCAGGTAGAAAAAACAGATGTGGGCGAGAATGCGATTTTGGTGACTGGGTGGGAGTTTTGGCGGGAACATCAGGGGGAATTGAGGGCGCCTCACTTGCTGGCGATCGCAACTTTGCCGCTACCTTCTTTGGAGAATCCTTTGGTGACGGCGCGTGTGGCTTATTATAAGGAACGGCGCAAGGATTGGTTTCGGTTGTATTTGCTGCCGGCGGCGCTGAATGAATTGCAACGGGCGATCGCGCCGGTGCGAGAACGTCAAGGGGTTGTGGCGATTTTCGACAGCAGGGTGATTCACCGCAGTTATGGACAGCAGGTTTTAGCGGCTTTGAGTCCTTTTGCGAGGATTGATTATTTGGATACGACTTGGTTGACCCAGGCTTGAGATGACCTGTTGGCGTATAATTTGGTTAGGTATCCAGTTGAAAAGTAATTTAGTAGACAAAAATTATGGGTGAAGCTAAGCGTCGCAAAGAGTCGATCGGCGACGAATACGGTAAAGAAGAACGCATCGTTCCCTGGCTGCCAATCACGAAAACCCAAAGCGAAGATTTTGTGAAGTGGACAAGTCGCGGAAGCTGGATGGGGATTAGTCTTTTGGTTGCTTGGTGGATTGTAGTGCGGTTTGTCGGCCCGTCCGCGGGTTGGTGGCAGGTTAACTGATGCCAGACTCGACAAATGCCTGTTTTCTTGGCATTGTGTCGAGTTTAAGTCGGAAACAAGCGGCTGAATTTTTAGGAAAATTTTAGTTGCAAATTTGGACTTGGTATGGTATGGTAATTATCTGCGGGCAATTAGCACAGTGGTAGCGCACTTCCTTCACACGGAAGGGGTCACAGGTTCAAATCCTGTATTGCCCATATTTTTAAGTTGTAAAATTTGATTGGGAAAAGGCGATGGCATCTATCCTGAATGTAATTCTGTTTGGAAGTAAGTTAAGCTAGAGTAATAGACGCTCTTCAAATTGGTAATGGATACTTTGAAAAAATGAAGCTCCCAAACTATGAAAGAGTAATTTATGAGGACAGCCCCCTAATTGAGGTTATTGCTCAACTTAGATTTCCAACTATCCTGAAAATTGCCAGCCAACAGCCTGTAGACTTTCAAGATAGTATAAGGTTTGAATACCCAATTTTTGAAACTTCTAGAAATTTGCAGATCCCGGTTGAGCTATCTAATCTTTTAACCCAATTTACCTCTAATTTTACCAGTGACTTGACTTCAATTGACTTGACTTATCAATTTAAGTCAGAAGACTTGAGTTGCCAGATATCTTTAGACAAAAACTCTATAACGCTTGCTACGACAAAGTATGAAAGATATGAAAATTTTATTGATAAATTTAAACGCGCTGTAGAACTTTTTGAAAAAATATATAATCCCTCTTTTTATTCACGAACAGGACTAAGATATCGTGATTTAATTATTAGGTCAAAACTAAATATCAAAGACAAAAAGTGGCATGAATTAATACCGCAACATATTGCTTCTGAACTGTATACACCAGAAGTAGCAGATTCAATTCAAAACTTTGTTAAAAATTTACAGCTAAAAACGGAATTCGGTCAAGTTAATTTTAATCATGGGCTTGTTAACGTTAGGGACACAGAAAGAGGTATAGATGAAACAGCTTATTTATTAGATACTGATTTTTTTACTGAGGATAAAGTAGAAAGGAGTGAAAATGCCTGGAAAATACTCGATAACTACAACCATACAGCCAGAAATCTCTTCCGCTGGGGTATCACGGAAGAGTTGCACAGAGCAATGCGACCTCAACCAATATAATCCTATGCACGTAACAACTGGTGGTACTCAAAGCAAAAATATAATTGGACAAAGGTATGAAGTTTTACCCACTCCTGCTCAGACGCAGTATCGGCACACTTTAGCATCTGGTACTCCTAGCTTAAAAATCGAAGTTTCCATCGAACCACCTATTAGTGGTGAATGGTTTGGTCAATTCAATCAAAACACGATCGCTTGGGTTAAGTGCTTAACGCTACTCAATCTGCTTTTTGCTAAGACTCCAGAAGGATTGCAAGAAGCATCTGACGTGCTTGAACAAATGGTGGAATATTATAGTGACTGTCGGTCTGATTTAGGACAAACTACCTTACCTCAAGAATTAGGATTACTTACTGGTAGCGTATTACCTAGCGAAGTCAGACCACCTTTAGTCCTAGATTTTGAGTAGCTAACCATGCGTAAACCTTGGATTTACAGAGCCTCGAATGACAAAGAGGCTCTTAGACAAGGGGAAATTCTGACTGGACTTATACAGATTAAACCAGTTCCAAGTGAATCTTCTCCAAACCTCAATCAAATTCAGTACCTCGATCAAATTCAGTTTAAACCTATTGTTCATCCTTATGCAATTATAGTTACTCAAAACTGTGATTTAGATTGGGACTATAGCGCTAGGCCAAATCGAGATAAACCTAATAAGTTATTAAACTCTATACTTTTTTGTCAAGTATATACAGCTCAAGAAATTCGCTCCAACAAAACAGTTCAGCTAAATTCAGCAGATTGGAATTTAGTTAAATCTAATCGTTATCAGCAATACCATTTTTTGGAAAAAATACCTCTAGAACGTGAATCATCTCAGGAAGGCATACCAGAATTAACAGTAGATTTTAAAAAAAATTTTGCGATAGATGCTGATTTCTTATACAATCAAATAAATAATAATTTTGCTAAACGACGTGCTGTGCTTGAAAGTCCATATTTAGAAGACTTTTCACATCGTTATCATGACTTTCATGGGCGTGTAGCACTTCCTGCACAACATGAAAGTGAAAAGGGGGTATAAGGGGAAAACTAAGCGGGAAAAAAACCGACTGGAAATAAAAAGTAATTGGTGTTTAGCTTAAGCTTCAACATATTCGCAAATAGAGACTGGTTCGGGAATAGGAAAAGCATCCTCTTGTAGTCCTTCAAGATGAAATGCGATCGCCTCTTTAATTAAATGCCTCACCTCTTCTAAACTTTCAGCCACAGCTACACATCCAGGTAAATCGGGAACATAAGCACCGTAGCTAGTTTCACCTTTTTCAATTACAACAGCATAACGCATTAATCTTCCTCCTCTAGTTGAGATTGCCGCAAAACACTTTTAAGCGTACCAATTGGCATATCAACGCCTAAATTACCTGACACCGTGACAGTCCCCGCCTTTTCTGGGTGTTTAAATTGACGATGACTGCCCTTTGTTCTAGCTAAATACCAACCATCATCTTCTAACATTTTAATAACTTCTCTAACTTTCATTATTCATTTATCTATAAAACTCATCAACTCCCGCACTTATATCTTCATAATACGATCTAACTTCAGCAACCTCTCCATTGTAACCGGCGCGACTGATAAAAAACCTCATCCTGCTCAATCTGAAGACAATGTTTAACAAGGCCCAAACTGCCGTAGCACGGGCGAGGACTCCTAGCGATCGCCCAAAACTTCCCTTATATACTACACCTATGCTACACTAATATCGTAGCTCGTGTCCCCGGAGGAGGTTCCCTCATGGCAAATGCCAATATTCCTCAAAATTTCAACTTAATCCTACCCGCAGGAACCCAAATTGTCACCAAAATAGAGGTCAAAAACCCCGCCGGCGACCAATCTTGGAAACCGGGATTAGTAGGCGTCATCGTTCAATCGCCTACGGACAATTCCCACGCATATTTAGTCAAACTCCCAGACGGAACACAAGTTAGTCTGCGGCGGCACGAACTCAGTATCCGCAAGCAGTTTCAGAGCGAAGGATTGCAGTCAGGAGGAGATTTTCTTGCAGAATACAACCTCTATGATTCTGTAATTTACCGCTGCATTCTTGGCTCTAGAGCGTATGGTCTTGATAACGAGCAATCCGATACAGACAGACGCGGGATTTACCTGCCGCCGGCAATACTTCATTGGTCGCTTTACGGCATCCCAGAACAATTGGAAAACAAGGAAAATGAGGAATGCTATTGGGAACTGCAAAAGTTTCTAGTTTTGGCACTAAAAGCTAATCCAAATGTGCTAGAATGTTTGTACACGCCTTTAGTAGAAACTGTTTCTCCTGTAGCACAAGAATTGCTGGAAATTCGGGAAATGTTTCTTTCTCAATTGGTTTATCAAACTTACAATAGCTACGTTTTGTCTCAATTTAAAAAAATGGAGCAAGACCTCCGCAATACCGGGGAAATTCGTTGGAAGCACGCGATGCACTTAATCCGCTTGTTGCTGTCAGGAATTACGGTGCTAAAGGAGGGGTTTGTGCCTGTTCGGGTGCAGGATTATCGATCGCAACTTTTATCTATCCGCAACCAAGAAATATCCTGGGATGAGGTGAATCGCTGGCGGTTGAGTTTGCACGGTGAGTTCGATCGCGCTTTTGCTGCAACTAAATTGCCAGAACGTCCTAATTACGAGAAAGCGAATCTGTTTTTGATTAAATCTCGTAGAGGTGCGATCGGCTAAAAGGGGCGGGTTTACGAGATCGTTAATTTGAGACATATATGGTTGGTAAAACCCGCCCCTACAGGTATT
>NZ_JAUBTV010000084.1:13471-32697 GCF_036705145.1 Microcoleus sp. B5-D4
GACAGAATACATCTCGAATCTCGCCCCAATTATCTCCGTTCAACCTTATCCGCTGCTGTTTGCGACTGTCAGCGGTTGGCACTTATACGAGTTTCCTTCGGCTAAAAGGGGCGGGTTTACGAGATCGTTAATTTGAGACATATATGGTTGGTAAAACCCGCCCCTACAGGTATTTGCGATTGTTTAACCGGAATTGAAATTAGCATTGATAAAATGTTGAAAAAATGACAGAATACATCTCGAATCTCGCCCCAATTATCTCCGTTCAACCTTATCCGCTGCTGTTTGCGACTGTCAGCGGTTCGCACTTATACGGCTTTCCTTCCGCAGATTCTGACTTCGACTTGCGGGGAGTACACATCTTACCGCTACCGAAAGTAATTGGACTGATTTCTGCAGAAGAAACAATCGAAGTTTCGGAAGTTCGGGAGGGAATGCAACTCGATTTAGTAACTCACGACATCAAGAAATTTTTTGAGTTGCTGTTGAAGCGCAACGGCTACGTGCTAGAACAACTGTATTCGCCACTAATAGTTTACACTACAAAGGAACACGAGGAATTAAAGGATCTCGCCTCAAACTGCATCACCAAGCACCACAGCCACCACTATCTCGGTTTTGCTCAAACTCAATGGAAATTGTTTGAGAAAGAACGCCCGCGTCGGGTTAAGCCGCTTCTGTACGTTTACCGGGTGTTGCTGGCTGGGATTCACTTGATGCAAACGGGGGAAGTTGAGGCGAATTTGGTGAAGCTTAATGATAAGTTCCAGTTGTCGTATATTCCTGATTTGATTGAGCGCAAGCTGGCTGGGGAGGAAAAATCTGTGCTGGAAGATACAGATATAGAATTTTATCAGCAAGAGCGCGATCGGCTACTTAATATATTAGAAGATGCAAGTTTTACAAGTCATTTGCCATCAAATCCTAATGCAAAGGTTGCTCTTAGCGATTTTCTGGTAAAGGTGAGGATGTCATCTGTAAACTAAGCTGTTCTAGGCCTAATTAGTCGTTTGGTGCAACAAGCACCCTACATATTAGTCGTTTGGTGTGCCGAAAATCGCAGAACCTCCAGCCCAGGACGCATCAGTACCAAAAAAACCGGGTTTTTTATCGACATTAAACACCCGAATGGAGTATTTTCATCGTCGCTCAAACCCGGTTTCAAGTGATTTATCTTAATAGATTTGTGTTGGCTGCTTCGCTAAGGGCAGGTAAGCCGATATTTTGATCATCGGTAACTGGTTGGTTTTTTCCGGGTATGTAAATATTCCAACTTACGCCGCCTAAATATGTCTTGATATATGAAGTCAAGGCGTGGATAAATACAACGATGCCCAGCATTTCTAATGACTCTTCAATGTTCACTACTATTTTGTAGGATAGCCCCCACTCTCCCATTGTAGAAGATATGTATCCCCCGACCATTTCCATCCCGATTGCTCCTCCAATATAAAGAGCGCAGGCTGCAACAAACAATTTTTTTGTAGAAACAGGAAGGTGCAACACAAACTTACTGTAGGAGAATAGAAATATCACTACCAGAAAACCGAACGGCACAATCCAAGTAAAGTAAAAAACTCCTGTGGCATTTAGCAGACCTCGCAGCGGGTCAATCAACTTTTCGTGTAAACTCCCAGCTTCATCTAAAGATAGAAATAAAAATATGAATGATAAAATTTTCCAGTGCTTCTTGTAGTAATCGCTATCCAAATTTTTCGCATAGGCGATCACACCCAGCAAGAGAGAACTAAACAGTAATGCCAAACATGAGTATAAGGTTGGAATGTTCTTCTCGGCATCAAGGTTGAAGGCTTTTGTAAAGAAATCTGCCAACTTGGCATTTGGCAAGAAGTACAGACTCATCTGACTTAAGACAGAGAGTAAAGCTAGAGAGGTCACCACTCGAATCAAAAATTGGGTTACAGCCCCAGGAGTTAAAGGAATTTGAAATTTCATGTTTTTTTAGCCGTTATATTAAGCTTAGTTTAAGAAAAGCCTATCAAAAGACAAAAACAATTCGATCTACCTAAAGATAGAGAAGACTCCGGCCGCATATCACTTTTGCAGCCAAGCTAGAAATTGGACTTGGGAGCCAAGAGCCAGGAGCCAGAAGGAAAGAGGAAGAAGTAAGGAGCCAGAAGTAAGGAGCCAGAAGAAGTGTTTTTACAAATATCAGATGCTCCCGAATACTCCTCCGGGTGGATGTTAGATTTTTATAACCGTAAGGTTATCGTAGGATTAAGGAATTTAGCAGACCTCGATCGCCCTTAATTTTATTCTGAATATATAATAATAAAATATTTACTGAGAAGTAAATTACAGCAGATTCCATGTATACAGCATATTTTATGTAGATGTAGATCGCGATCAACCGGGTTTCGAGCAACAGAATCAGTAATGATGCGAGAACTCTAAAGAAACCAGGTTTTGCGCGGTGTACTTCATAAACCTGGAATACGCTGTATATAGCAATCCTTGCATGAGTCATAAACTTTTTACCCCACCCCAATCCTCTCCTTATCAAGGGGAGGGAGTAAGAAATTCACAAATGATGCGAGAATTGCTATATTAGTCGTTTTGTGCGCCGCAGATCACAGAACCTCCAGTCCAGGACGCATCAATAGTAAAAAAACCAGGTTTTTTCTCCTGGTTAAATGCCATAATGCAGTATTTTCGTCGTCCATTAAACCCTGTTTTAAGTGATTCACCTTAATAGATTTGTGTTGGCTGCTTCGCGAAGGGCAGGTAAGCCGATATTTTGATGATCTGTAACTTGTGTATTTTTGCCTGGTATGTAAATATTCCAACTTACCCCGCCTAAATATGTCTTGATATATGAAATCAAGCCGTGGATAAATACAACGATACCCAGCATTTCTAATGACTCTTCAAGGGTTGCTACTATCAGGTAGGGTAGACTCTCCATTCCCGTGGTAGAAAATAGGTATCCCCCGATCATTTCTATCCCGATTGCTCCTCCAATGTAAAGAGCGCAGGCTGTAACAAATAATTTTCTTGTGGCAACAGGAAGGTGCAACACAAACTTACTGTAGGATAATAGAAATATCACTACAAGAAAACCAAACGGCACAATCCAAGTAAAGTAAAGAAATCCTGATTCATTTAGCAGGCTTCGCATCGGATTTATAAACTTTTCGTGCAATTGACCAGCTTCGTCTAAGGATAAATATAGAAATATGAATGATAAAATTTTCCAGTGATTCTTGTAGCGATCGCTATCCAAATTTTTCGCATAGGCGATCACACCTAGCAAGAGAGAACTAAACAGCAATGCCAAAAATGAGTAGAAGGTTGGAAGGTTCCGCTCGGCATCAACGTTAAATACCTTTGCCAAATACTCTCTCAACGGGTATTCCGGCCCGAAGTACAGACTCATCTGACTTAAGAAAGAGAGTAAAGCTAGACAGGTCACCACTCGAATCAAAAATTTCGTTACAGCCCCAGGAGCTAAAGGAATTTGGAATTTCATGTTTTTTTAACAGTTTTCTTAAGCTTTGTTTAAGCGAATTTTATCAAAAGAAAAAACTAATTCGGTCTACCCCAAGACAGAGAAGACTCTTCCGGCTGAAAGCCCTCTTTTTGTAACCGTAGGATGATTGTAGGATTAAGGAATTGAGCAGACATCGATCGCCCTTGATTTTATCCTGGCTATATAATAATAAAATTATTTACGGAGAAGTAAATTCTATCTCTCCCAAAATGAAGCGGAAACCTTTACTATGGTTGAGTCGAGTTCTAAATTCGATCGATGTCTGCCAGAAAAACTCGGCTTCAGGAAGCCGAGCTCCCTCAGTACCGAGGATGTCTATAATCAAAGGCCATCACTCATTAATCGAGAGTGACAACTATGAGATGACATAACAGGCCGATCGCGATCGAGTGATGCGCCATTATTTGTTAACCTAGACTCCCCCCAGCGATATCAAAATATCTCCTTGTCAAAGTCAATTAGCTTTCAGTCAATTGCTGATTTCCGAAGTTTTTGCTGGTTTACTTATTTTTCATACCTGCGCGGCGTGTAAACCCAAACATCTCCATATTTGCGGGGAATAATCCGAGTTTGACTCGAACCGACAATCACTAAAGTTCTCATGTCAGCATCTTGCGGCTGGAATTCACCGAGGGTGCAAACGCGCACAGATTGACCTGGCCGGCCGAGGTTTCGCCCTAGTATGACGGGGGTTTTAGGATCGCGACTTTGCAACAAAATTTCGATCGCCCTTGCGAGTTGCCAAATCCGCTGTTTCGAGATGGGATTGTAAAATGCGATCGCGAAATCTGCGATCGCAGCGGCCGCAATCCGCTGTTCTATGACCTCCCAAGGCTTGAGAATATCCGAAAGCGAAATCACGCAAAAATCGTGTCCGAGGGGTGCTCCGATCGCAGCAGCGGCCGCCTGCATGGCTGAAATGCCCGGTGCCACCCGAATATCGATGCCTTGCCATTCGGGTTTGGCATCAAAGTCGATCGCCTCAAACACCGCTGCAGCCATCGCAAAAATACCCGGATCTCCCGACGAAACGACGGCTACAGATTTGCCGGATGCTGCTAAATCTAGGGCAAAACGGGCGCGATCGATCTCTTCGCGGTTGTCGGAATCGTGCCGATTTTGCCCTTCCCGCAGGGTTCCAGCTAAGTCGAGATAGAACTTGTAACCCACCCAATCCGTGGCTTCGCGCAGAATTTCCTTAACTTCCGGGGACATCCAGGGCGCGCCTCCGGGGCCGGTACCGACGATCGCCAGTTTGCCGCGGCTAATTCCGATCGCCCTAGCATCAAAGGGTTGGGCGGCCAGGGCGATCGCGCAATTCAGTGCGTTTGGGCGATCGGACTCGATTAAGTGACTGTTGGCACCGGCTGCTGTCAGGGCAATTTGTGCGGCCTTATTTTCGATTAATTCAATTGAGTCTAATTCGACAAGTTCGGAGAGATCAAAAAAGCGGACGGGGACTTTAAAATATTGTGAAACTGCTTCAAGTGCCGGATTTCCCATCTCATCTTTTAATGCAAAAAATCCCGCAACGGAAGCTGCTGCTAAACCTGCATTTTCCAAGACTTGCTGCACTAATGAAATCGCTATTTCCGGCTCAATATTCGATAGCTTTGTGAGTGCAACTGCCAGAATTTGCGGATGGTAAACTAAACAATCGGGCGTTGGCGCAATTGCTTTTTCGGTGACGCGAATAGTCAATTTTGCGTCGGGGGCGATCCTCTTCGAGGGCTTCGCTAACGGCAAATTGCTCTCGGAAAGCCAGCTTGCAGCCCCTTCTAGGCGTACTTTTTCCCCTGCGAGCAAATTTGAAATAAAAGTCTTCGCGTCCTCTGGATTCGCTAAATAATAGCCTTGGGGAGGACTCAGCAGCGCGGTGCGAAACCGGATATCTCCGGTGGTAGTAATTGCAGGCTGTACGCCGAGGGCTGCTGCAATCTCTCTGGCCAAATCATTAACGCCGTGCAAACCGCCCAGCAGGGGTACGACAGCGCTTCCGTCTTCTGCGACGGCTAAAACTGGCGGTTCGGCGCGTTTGTCTGACAGCAGGGGGGCGAGGGTACGGATGATTATTCCGGCGGCGCAGATGCCGATGATTGGGGTTTCTGTGGCAAATAATTCCCGCAATGTTTCGCCGAAGTTGCTAAAGTTGATGTCTGTGTTGGAAGTGCGATCGATTAAACCGTAAATCTGGGAACCGGGGAAATGTGCGGAGATTTTTTTGGCGATCGGCTGGCTGTTTTGACCTAAGATAACTATTGCGGGAGGAACTCGAACCATTTTAGATTTTAGATTTTAGATTTTAGATTTTATGAGAGTTGCGACGGAAATTAGGAATTGATAATTGATAATTGGTAATGTAGGGGCGGGTTCGCCAAGGTCTGCAATACAACACCAGAAATCTACTAAACCCGCCCCACCCCCACCGAGGATGCTATCTAATATAATATAACCTAATTAAACCAGGCTACAATCAATAAATATTTCGAGGTTTGGCTGTGAAACGCATTGTCTTAATTGCAGGGTTTGAATCTTTTAATGCTGATTTGTACCGCAAAGCTGCTGAGTTGGCTGTTTCTGGGTGTCAGGGATTGGAAGTGCGGGTTTTTAGCGATCGCGCCCTCGTAGACGAACCCGACGCTGTAGCAGCCGCCCTCTCGAATGCTGATGTGTTTTTCGGGAGTTTGCTGTTTGATTACGATGCGGTAATGTGGCTGCGGGAAAGGGTGCAGAATATTCCGATTCGCCTGGTTTTTGAGTCGGCTTTGGAATTGATGAGTCTTACTCAAATTGGCGCTTTTAAAATTGGCGACAAACCGAAGGGAATGCCGAAGCCTGTTAAGTTTATTCTCGATAAGTTCAGCAATGGGCGAGAAGAAGATAAGCTGGCTGGTTATATCAGTTTTTTGAAGGTGGGGCCGAAGTTATTAAAATATGTGCCGGTGCAAAAAGTGCAAGATTTGCGAAACTGGCTAATTATTTATGGTTACTGGAATGCGGGCGGGGCGGATAATGTTGTCTCGATGTTTTGGATTATTGCCGAAAAGTATTTGGGGCTGAAGGTTGCAGAAATTCCGCCGCCTGTGGAAACTCCCAATATGGGTTTATTGCATCCCGATTATAATGGTTATTTTGAATCGCCTCGGCAATATTTGGATTGGTATCTCGGTAATCAAATGAGTAGAAGCGGGCAAGATGCCCGTTCCACAAAAGAGGCTAGACATATTGATAGAAAGGGTTATAACGGGCAAGATGCCCGTTCCACAAAATTTGAGACTAATTTGTCTGAAAATTTAGACCGGGTTTCTAACGGGCAAGATGCCCGTTCCACAAAATTTGAGACCAATTGGTCTCAAAAAGTGGAGGGAGGAAAATCCCCTGTTGTGGGCATCTTGCTTTACCGCAAACACGTTATCACCAAGCAGCCTTATATTCCTCAATTAATTCGCTATTTTGAAGCGGCGGGAATTGTGCCTTTGCCGATTTTTATCAATGGCGTTGAAGGCCATGTGGCGGTGCGGGATTGGATGACGACTGCTGATGAAACTGCGCGGCGAAAACAAGGCAATATTGAAACTCTTTCGCTTTCTAAAGATGCTGTGGAAGTTGATGCGATTGTTTCTACTATTGGCTTTCCTTTGGTTGGCGGGCCTGCTGGTTCGATGGAGGGTGGAAGGCAGGTGGAAGTTGCTAAGCGCATTTTAACTGCTAAAAATGTACCTTATTTTGTGTCCGCACCTCTGCTGATTCAGGATATCCATTCTTGGACTCGTCAGGGGATTGGGGGTTTGCAAAGTGTGGTATTGTATGCTTTGCCTGAGTTGGATGGCGCGATCGATCCTGTTCCCCTGGGCGGTTTGGTGGGTGAAGATATTTATCTGGTTCCCGATCGCGCGAAACGCCTGACAAGTAGAATTAACAATTGGGTGAAACTACGTCAAACTCCGCCCTCTGAAAGGAAAATTGCGATTATTCTCTACGGGTTTCCTCCAGGTTACGGTGCGGCGGGTACGGCTGCTTTATTAAATGTACCGAAATCGCTGCTAAATTTCCTGCACAAACTTCAAGCAGCAGGTTATACAGTTGGAGAAATCCCGGCTGACGGTGAGGAGTTAATTCGCAGGGTGAAAGAGGCGGATGAAGCTACCTGTGACGGGCAAGATGCCCGTACCACAAAAGAGACTGTTAATGTCAAAACTTTAGAAAAATGGCTGGGCTATCTGTTAACAAGTCGTATCGAAAAACAGTGGAAATCTCTGACTGGTACGGGCATTAAGACAGACGGCGACGAGTTCCAAATCGGTGGCATTCAACTGGGCAATGTTTGGATAGGTTTGCAGCCGCCGCTGGGAATTTCGGGCGATCCGATGCGCTTAATGTTCGATCGCGATTTGACACCTCACCCTCAATACGCTGCTTTTTACAAGTGGCTGCAAAATGATTATCAAGCTGATGCTGTGGTTCACTTCGGAATGCACGGCACTGTTGAATGGTTGCCGGGATCTCCTCTGGGAAATACTGGCTATTCTTGGTCGGATATTCTGTTGGGAAGTTTGCCGAATCTTTATATCTATGCTGCCAACAATCCCTCGGAATCGATGTTGGCAAAACGGCGCGGTTACGGTGTTTTGATTTCTCACAACGTGCCGCCCTACGGCCGTGCTGGCTTGTACAAGGAATTGATGGCTTTGCGGGATTTGATTGCGGAATATCGGGAAGATACGGCAAAGAATTATGTGCTGAAAGAGGCTATTTGTAAGAAAATTTTAGATAGCGGTTTGGAGGCTGATTGTCCGTTTGAGGATGCTCGAAAATTGGGGATTGCTTTTAGTTTTGAGAATGTGGGAATGTTCAGTGCTGATGCTTTTAACCGCTATTTGGTGAAGCTTTATGAGTATTTGCAGGTGGTGGAATGTCGCTTGTTTTCTTCTGGTTTGCACGTTCTGGGGGAACCGCCTAATTCTGAGGAAATGACCTCTTATCTTGAGGCTTATTTTGGGGATAGGTTATCACAGGAACAGGTGCGTGAACTGGTTTTTGAAGAAAATGAACCACAGAGGCGCAGAGGGCGCAGAGAGGAAGAGAAAGAGGGGTTTGATGGGGTTTTTGAGGAGGGTTTGTTGGTGCGGGATTTGTTGTGGCAAACGACGGATGAGTTGACTAATCTTTTGCGGGGTTTGAATGGGGAATATATTCTGCCTGCACCGGGTGGGGATTTGTTGCGGGATGGGGCTGGGGTGTTGCCAACTGGCAGGAATATTCACGCTTTAGATCCTTATCGGATGCCTTCTCCGGCTGCTTATGAAAGGGGGCGCGAAATTGCTCGAAAAATTATTGAGAAGCACCTTGAGGAACAGGGTAAATATCCTGAGACTGTGGCGGTGATGTTGTGGGGTTTGGATGCGATTAAGACTCGCGGGGAGTCTATTGGAATTCTGCTAGAATTGGTGGGGGCTGAACCTCTAAAAGAAGGTACTGGCCGCATTGTTCGCTATGAATTAAAACCGTTAGCTGATGTCGGTCATCCCCGGATTGATGTGTTGGGAAATCTTTCGGGGATTTTCCGTGATAGCTTTGTGAATATTATTGAATTGTTGGATGATTTGTTCGTGCGGGCGGCGGATGCTGATGAACCGGAATCGGAGAATTTTATTCGCAAACACGCTTTAATTTTGCAGGCAAAAGGTGTGCATAATTATTCGGCGAGGTTGTTTTCTAATCCGGCTGGGGATTTTGGTTCTTTGGTTAACGATAGGGTTGTTGATGGTAGTTGGGAATCGGGGGATGAGTTGGGGAAAACTTGGGAAAGTCGCAATGTTTTTAGTTACGGCAGGAAGGATAAGGGGGAAGCGAGGCCGGAGGTTTTGACTCAGTTGTTGCAAGGGTGCGATCGCATAATTCAAGAGATTGATTCTGTTGAATACGGTTTGACTGATATTCAAGAGTATTATGCGAATACTGGCGGTTTGAAGAAAGCGGCAGAAAAGCAGCGCGGCAAAAAGGTTAACACGAGTTTTGTAGAAAGTTTTTCTCAGGATACAACGCCTCGCAATTTAGAAGATTTGCTGCGTTTGGAATATCGAACTAAGTTGCTAAATCCTAAGTGGGCTAACGCTATGGTCAATCAAGGTTCTGGCGGCGCTTATGAAATTTCGCAGCGGATGACGGCGTTAATTGGTTGGGGCGGAACGGCTGATTTTACTGATAGTTGGGTGTACGATCAGGCGGCTGATACTTATGCTTTGGATGAAGAGATGGCGCGGAAGTTGCGGGAGGCAAATCCTGAAGCTTTTCGCAATATTGTAGGGCGAATGTTGGAGGCTAACGGGCGCGGTTTTTGGGTGCCGGATGCGGATAAATTACAGCAATTGCGAGAGTTGTACGAGTTGACAGATGAGAAGATTGAAGGGGTGACAGTGTAGTTTTTTTAGTCTAAATGTTTAGGGGCGGGCTAGAAGCCCAACCCCTACTCCCCACAATAGTTTCAAAATTTGTCAGGTGCAAGCATTGGAATTAATATTACCCACAGCCAGGACACGGCACTGCCGTTTCCCTAGCATTAATCGCGGTAGGGACACGGCACTGCCGTGTCCTCTATGTCATGTCTGAATGCAACCGGGAACGATATTAGAGGCGCGGCTATTAAATACCCCGATCGCCCTGCGGTTTTGCTACAGGAACTGACGGTTTATTGTTGGGAGAATTAAAAGCTCGATCGACCATATCTCCAAAGGGAACAAACTGCGGTGCAGACGATTGAGCTCCGGTTCTGAACGTTGTAACTGGCCCGCTGCCGTCTTGGGCAAAATTAATCAATCTCGTTAAAGCATCACCGGGATTTTTAGCATTGCGCTTGTCTAAGGTGAACAGCAGATTTTGAGAGTTGCAGCGCCCCTGTCCGTTCACATAACAAACTACGGGCAAATTATTAACAATTCCTGTTGTTAACTGCAAGCTGCTCAGTCTTCCGCCATTCTGGGCAACAGCTTTGGTCAATCTATTGGAAACAATTTGACAGCGCTGCCAAGGTGTATATTCGCGGCCGAACTCGGTAGATTTCCACAGAATCATTGGATCAGTCGTGACATTTCCGCGCCGCGCAATTGTGACAAAATTCCGACCGGAAGTAACGCACTGAAATGTTGTTCTAGTGGTATTCCAAGAGTTGCTGGCTGGAGCTGCTTGCACTTGGCTTGCAAAGGCGACAGTACCGGCGAAAACTAAAGCGGATGCTAATAAGGGTGCAGTCAATTTCATAATAACTCCTGCCGCTAAGGCAGCTAAATTTATGTAGGAAGTCATAGTTGTAGGGACAGGGCAGTGTCCTGTCCCTGCCTATTCACATTCCGCTGGTTGGCTGTCGCACCCGGATATTTTTCAAATATTAAATCAGGTTAGTTGCACCTCATGTCTGTAGGTACATGGCAGTGTGGTGTGTTTATTTCAACACTGGGAAAGGTGGCTTTAGGAACACGGCACAGCCCTTTCTTTGTTTCCAACACTTTGAGACTGTGGCACAAGTTTCCTAGATAGTCTTTTTAGCTACATTCTGTAAAGCCAGGAGAGTCAACAATGGTAAGTAAAACTACAAAGCACAGCTCCGAAATCGGCTGGCAAATAACTTTTTATGAAACCTCGAATCATTGTTTGCGGGTTGGGCCACACGGGACACAAGATTTTTTGTTTGTTGAGACAGCAAGGAGCGATTGTGGTTGGTATTAGCGATCGCCCAATTCGCGGCGAAACTTCTGATGTGGTTGTCGGCAATTTGCAAGCAGCTTCTACCTTGTTGGCGGCGGGCATTCAAAACGCTCACACTTTAGTAATTGCAGGAGACGATGATGCTGTGAATTTGGCAATTTTGATGCAAGCGAGGATTCTCAATCCTCAGATTCGCATCATCAACAGATTGTTCAATACTAGCTTGGGCGACAGGATTGACCACACTTTGCCCGATCACACTTCCATGAGCGTTTCATCATTGGCGGCTCCGGTTTTTGCTTTTGCCGCTCTCGGAAGTCAGGCGATCGGGCAGTTGCGTTTGTTCGATCGCACTTGGCCGATTCACGAAGAATATATCGATGAAACACATCCTTGGAAAAATCGAAAACTCAGCGATTTGTGGGACGATCGCTCGCGAATGTTGATTTATTATCTGCCCGCTGCTAACAAAACTGATTTAGTATCGGCGGTGCTTGCCGATCGGCAGTGTCAACAGGGCGATCGGCTAATTGTTGCCACTCAGCCGACTCTCCACAGCCCCCAAAAAACTTTAACTCAAAAACTGCTCAAAACATTAACTAGGCTGCACAGATTTCAGCAGCACAGCCAAGCAGCAGTAATTGTTGTACTGACGCTGCTGGCAATGATTGCCGTTGCTACCGCCACCTATATTTGTGTTGACGAGCATATCTCAATTGTTGATTCTCTGTATTTTTCAGTAGGGATGATTACCGGAGCCGGAGGCTATGAAAAAGTGGCCGAACAAGCTCCTGAAAGCATTAAACTATTTACAGTTATCATGATGTTAGTTGGAGCGGGCATCATCGGCATCTGCTACGCACTCCTCAACGATTACGTATTGGGAACTCGCTTTACCGAATATTGGGATGTGGCGCGAGTTCCGCAGCGCCATCATTACATTATTTGCGGACTCGGAGGAATAGGTATCCAAATTGCTAAAGAACTGCACACTAACGGTTACGATATTGTGGCGATCGAGCAAGATCCGAACTGCCGGTTTCTGAACACGGCTCGCTCAATGAAAATTCCGGTCATTCAGGGAAGTGCTAGTTTGCCGGCAACTCTGGAAGCTGCTAATGTTAAGCAAGCGGCCGCACTTTTGGCGGTAACTAGCAGCGATATGTCTAATGTCGAAATTGCCTTGAGCGCTAAAGGATTGGCCCCAAAACTATCAGTTATTGTTCGCAACCAAGATCCACATTTTGCTTTAATGGTGCAGCAAGTTTTTGAGTTTGAAGGAGTTTTGAACCCGACGGAATTGGCGGCTCCTGCTTTCGCGGCGGCGGCGATTGGAGGCAGAATTTTGGGCAACGGAATGACTGCTGATAGTCTATGGGTTTGCTTGGCCACATTGATTACGCCAAACCATCCTTTCTGTGGCCACCGTATTCAAGATGCTGCTAAGTCTGCGGATTTTGTGCCTCTGTATGCCGAAACTAAGGGTCAAACTATTCACGGCTGGGATTTGCTGAATTGTTGTCTGAGTGCGGGGGATGTTTTGTATTTGACGATGCCTGCGAATCGGTTGGAGCAACTGTGGAGAACGACCTCTGAACTAATTAAAACTTAATGGTTTGACGCGGGAATTTATATTGCCGATCGCTCAATTGCAACTACAAACCTGATAAAATGGGCCCTGTATAGTAAATAGGACTTACGGCTAATGCTCAGAAATCCGGTTTCTTAGGCCAAGTTCTAGTATGAATAACCAACAGAGTCTCAATTAGTTACGGTTTAGAATGAGAAAATTTTTAGCATTATGTGTGTTTGGGCTGATAATGGCGATCGCCTCTGTAGCTGTGGCGGCTCAACCTTTGTTCGTCTCTTATCCTCCAGCCAACCACAAAACTACAGCCGATCGCATCTTTTTAATCGGCACAGCGCCGGCAACGGGACAAGTGTTAGTAAATGGCAACCAAATTTCTCGCACCGCATCCGGGCATTTCGCCCCGACATTTCCGCTGCAACTCGGCGAAAATCTCTTTACCTTGCGTTACGACAATCAGGAAGTCAAAATTAAGGTGACGCGCGAGTCGAATCAGCCGGAAGCCCCTGTAGGATTGGCTTTTGCTAAAGATTCCCTGACGCCGAAAGTCGATGTCGCGAGTTTGCCGGGGGAATATATTTGCTTTGGGGCGATCGCACCTGCGAATGCTCAAGTTTCGGTAAAATTGGCGGGAGTTACTATTCCTTTAAAAGCGCGATCGCAAGTCGAACTACCCGACAACGCATCTGTACTGTTAGACGCAAATTCCCCCATCAAAAAAGGCGGCAGCCAACAGTATCAAGGCTGCGGTAAAACCCCCCCTAACCCCCCCTTAGTAAGGGGGGGCAATGAGTCTAATCCCCCCTTGCTAAGGGGGGGCAATGAGTCTAATCCCGCCTTGGCAATGGGGGGCAATGAGTCTAACTCCTCGGTACTAAAAGGAGAAAAAATTGATTTAGGAGTACCTGTATTTGAGCTAACAATGAACGATAAAACTATCAGCCAGCAGGGTACTGGCAAGATTTCTATTCTTTCTCCTGCTGACTTAGAAATAGCAGAAGTAACGGCCGATCCGGGTGTTGCCCGAACCGGGGCGAGTACAGATTTTTCTCGGATGACACCGCTGCCGAAGGGAACGCGAGCAACAATTATCGGGCGCGAAGGAGAATGGCTCAGACTCGATTACGGTGCTTGGATTAAAGCATCGGAAGTGCGAATTGTCAAGGATACAGTGCCTCCGCGATCGATTATTCGCAGCGCCAGCTCGCGTCAAGTTTCCGGCTGGACAGAGGTGTTATTTCCCTTAGAAACACCCGTCCCAGTCACCGTGCAGGAAGGAGAACGCACTTTCACTTTAACCCTGTACAATACTACCGCTCAAACTGATATTATTCGCCTCTCGGATGACCCAGTAATTTCACGTTTAGAATGGCAACAAATCGCGCCACTGCAAGTACAATATACTTTTAATCTCAAATCTGCCCAGCAGTGGGGCTATAAATTGAGATACGAGGGCACAACTTTAGTGCTGTCTTTAAAAAACCCGCCGACGAATACAAGCATGATACCTGTCTCGCAAGCAAAACCGCTGTCGGGAATTAAGATTCTCATCGATCCGGGACACGGCGGGCCGGAAGATGGAGGTGCTGTGAGCCCAGTGGGAATTAGGGAAAAAACAGTAGCTTTAACGGTGTCGAAATTGGTGCAAGAGGAATTGGTAAATCGGGGCGCGAATGTGCTAATGACGCGGGTAGAAGATGTCGATTTGGATTTGCCGCCAAGGGTGGAAATGATTCAAAAAGAAGAACCTGCGATCGCAATTTCAATTCACTACAATGCTTTGCCGGATAACGGCGACGCGATTAAGACTAAAGGCGTCGGCGCTTTCTGGTTTCACCCGCAAGCGCACAGTTTGGCAATGTTTTTGCACAATTATTTAGTTGCCAAGTTGAACCGTCCGAGCTATGGTGTATTCTGGAACAACTTAGCCATGACTCGTCCTGCCGTTGCTCCATCTGTTTTAATGGAATTGGGATTTATGATCAATCCCGAAGAGTTTGAATGGATTGTGAATCCGACAGAACAGAAGAAGTTAGCCGAGGCGATCGCCCAAGGTGTTACCGAATGGTTTGCCTCTGTCAAATAACAGTTAGTAGTAAGGACTGAAGCCCTTCTCAAAAAAATTATAGTCAGGACTTCAGTTCAGCCAATCCAAGGAAATGAAATAATGCTAATTTTCACTCAATCAAAAGCCTTTTTTATTGCAGCCGTAGTTGCAAGTTTTAGCTTCTCACTTTACAGTTTTCCTGTTTTCGGCAAGCAGCAAAGTCTGGCTCCCGCAAAAGCAGAAGCTTTAAAAAAGCAAACTCAATGCTCGTTTATTACTGGTGAAGGTGGCGCTATTAACATTCGCAAAGGCCCAGGCAATCAGTACCCAGTTGTTGCTAAATTGAAAAGGGGAGACGGAGTTAGGGCTGTCAGCAGACAAGGTAAGTGGGTGAAAATTGCGGCCCGATTTTCGGGTAATCCTCCTAATGAAACTTTGACAATCCTTGACGGTTGGGTGAGCAATCAATTTATTAATGGCTGTTCCGAAGACCAATTTGACAGGTGGCGGAAATAGGGAATTTCGTAGGGGCGGGTTTTACAGACAATATATGTAGGGGCGGGTTTTACAGACAATATATAACGAGTACAAACAATCTATATAAACCCGCCCCCACACCACCAATAACCTACATGAACCTTGATTTCGATCGCAGTAGAAAAACATAGATGGGGATTTACCGTTGGGTGGGGGCGGGTTTACTATATTGTCGATTATTAACAATTATTGTCGGTGAAACCCGCCCCTACGTTCGGCGGTTGAAACCGCAACTACACTTGCCTTGCCTCGGCGCAACGCGAGACTTTAAAAAAGGAGATTTAAAACCGGATGTCATGTAAAAAAAGTCGATCGCCCTGATTCATTGTTGCATTCTCAACCAGCTAAACACCTGTTCGGCGGTGATATTCAGGGGAATCATTTCGGGCACAGGAAGGACATCGCTACCTTCGCAGAATTGCGGTTGTTGGTTGGGCAAAAACGCTAGAATAGATCGATCGTCTGGATCGATTAGCCATCCCAACTGACAATTATGTTGAAGACAGTGAATAATTTTTTTAGTTACGCGATTTGAGCTTTGTTGTGGCGAGAGAATTTCGATCGCCCAATACGGCGCAATTAGCACATCATCCAATGGTTCACCGCTCTCATCAAATTGAATTTGTTCCCACAATAGTACCGCTATATCTGGAACAATCGATCGACCGCCAAAGGTGCACCGCAACTCTGGAAAAGCATAAGCTATCTTGGGAGTTTGCGTCACCTGATTAATTTCGTTGCAGGTTATTAATTGCAATAGGCTGTGCTTTGTTTTCGGCATAGGTTTTTGGAGAATCTCCCCCTCAATATATTCGCTGGCAGGTTTAGTTTCTGGCAGTTTTAGAAATTGTTCAAGAGTAAGGCGCTCAGTTGCGATCGTCATAAATAAATTCCTCAATGCTACCTATCTTCAGTGTAATCCAAAAAATATTTATCTTGCATAAAAATGGTGTAATATCGCCTAATTTTGCAGAACAATCTGCTGTTTAAACTCAAACAAATTAGGATTAGTAGGGTCATAAAAAGCCCGCAACCAATGCACGTTTGGAGAACCAAAAGTTTCAACTCTCGTAAAATTTTTCATTCTCGGTAATTGAGTTTCATCGGTAAAATATGGTAAAGGTTTATCGATGCGGAAATAGTGAGTATCGCCGTGGACGAATACAACCTGCCCTGGGAAATTGCCTGTTTCTGTTTCCAGAGTTGCGATAAAATCGTTGTAGCCACTTCTTCTTTTGTCCGTCGGATCGAATTCAAATCCCGGATTTGCCTGTGCAACTAACACAATTCCTTTGCTATTGCTGCGTTTAGCTAAAGCAAAACATTCTTTGATCCAGGCTAAGTTAGCCCAATTGCGATCGGCATATTCTGCATCTGCTTCGGGAGTGCGACCAAAATTGTTGTTGCTTCCCGGCATATTAATCGCGAAAAACACAACTCCATGATAAATCCAGCGAACATTTTCGCGGAATTTAGCAAACTGCGGGTTTTCGCTTTGACGGGTGAGAATTAAGGTGCGCTTTCCCAAACTTTGATTACCGTTGCTAAATATTTCCCGCAGTTTAGCGAGTCTTTCTACTGGATCGTAACTGCCGTTTTTTGAACGGTGGCAATCCGTCCATTCATTATCGCCATAGGCAAGAATAAACGGTATCTCAAAATTGTCAAATAACTGCTTACGGCTGACAAAAGTTGCATCATCGCAGACACTAGAACCGTTTTTAATGTCGCCGTCGTGGACTACAAACGCTGCGGGCGATCGATTGATATCTGCAATCAAACTCGGAAATTGTGCTTCCTGTTCGGCACTGTAGGGCAAATCGCCAATCAAAGCAAATTCAAAAGGTTTATCTGCCGAACTTTCAGCATAGCTCAAAGTACCTAAACCGATAACCGATGCCAAAATTATAAATCCAATAATCAAATATTTTTTAAACATTCCTTCTCCAGTAGCCAGCAAACCATCGATATCCTAACAAAACTTGCGAACATCTCTGTTTTCTTCTTTTCCTCTGTGTTCTCTGTGCTCTCTGTGGTTCAAAAAAAAAACCTGCCTAAATTGCGATTATTAATGATACCATAAACACGATAAATTACTATAGATAAATTATGAAATTTCCCCCGACGCTCTCGGTAATAGCTGCATTTTTAATGGCTAGCTGCAATATCCAACCCCAAAAAATCAACCAGCAAACCAACACACAGCCTACAGAAAGTCGTAGCTTGCGGGGCGGGACGCCATCGCCAATAGCAGCCCCTGTTCCCGCCCAACCCAAGTCTGAGATCAAAGAAGCAAAACTAATTGCTGTCGGTGACATTATGATGCACAGTACCCAAACGCGATCGGGCTACGACGCAAAAAAGAAAACATACAATTTTGACACTTTCTTCGCACCAGTTAAAAGTATCCTGTCAACAGGCGATTGGGTGATCGGAAATCTCGAAACACCTTTAGCGGGCTCCGATGCGGGCGGATATACGGGATATCCGCTATTTAACGCACCGGCTCAATTAGCTGATGCGGCTAAAAAAGCTGGATTTAATATCTTGACAACTGCAAACAATCATGCTTTAGACCGTGGAGAAAAAGGCGTAATTAGGACGATCGCCAATCTGAGCGATCGCAAAATTGCCTCAACAGGAACAGCCACATCTACCGCCGAGGCTTCACGCACTTTAATCAGCACCAAAAACAACATTTCATTAGCCAAGCTAGCCTACACCTACGGCACAAACGGCATTCCCATACCCAAAGGCAAAAATTACTTAGTTTCCCTAATCGACGAAAAAAAGATAGTCAAAGACATTGCCAAAGCCCGCAAACAAGGAGCAGATATTATCGCAATTTCCCTGCATTTTGGGGACGAATATCAGCGACAGCCAAACACCCAACAAAAACAATTAGTTGAAAACCTATTAAAAGCCGGTGCAGACATCATTCTCGGCAGCCATCCCCACGTCGTCCAACCTTACAAAATTTTTAACTTTCCCGGCAAAAATGGCAAAAGCCGCAAAGCTGTAGCCATTTATTCAATGGGAAACTTCATTTCCGGTCAGAATAAAAAATATACAGACTTAGGCGTGATTTTGCAAGTAAATATTCGCAAAAAATTTCCCGAAAAAACCACAGAAATTACCGATGTAAAAACACATCCTACTTGGGTACACCGCTATACTCAGAACAATAAAACTAACTATCGCGTTTTGCCCTTAGAAACAACAGTCAGCCAGAAAAAAGATGCACTGCTAGCAACTTCACAGTATCCTGTTTTAGCAAAATATTTGCAGGATATGAACAATCATCTTAACTCTTTGAATACTCAGCAGAAATCAGAGTAATTGGTAATTGCGCTTCTGCTCCCTCTTCCTTCGCGTCCTACCCTACCCTTCACCGAACCCCTGCGGGGAACGGGAACGGCTTCGCCGAACGCGTCTTCGCGGTTCAATTCAATTCAGCTGCTGAATTAGCCAATAAATCGCCCCTTCAAAATCAGCAACCTGCTCAACAGCGGGAATCTGCTGGCGCTGCACCATCACAACCGGAATTCCCAGTTCCCTAGCCGCAGCAATTTTAGCATAAGTAGCATTGCCACCGCTGTTTTTGCTAACAATTGTATCAATTTGATATTCTAATAGTCATTGCCGCTCGTCTTCCAATCAAAAAGGCTCCTTGCTAATAACAATTTACCGTTAGGAACAGGAGTATTTAGTGCAGGAGGATCGATCGCCCGCCTCAAAAACCAAATAGTCACTGATGTAGGGTGCGTCAATCGATTTTAGATTTTAGATTTTAGATTTTAGAGGCGACCCCACGGATAAATGCTCTTTCTTGAGGATTTTCG
>NZ_JAUBTV010000085.1:0-30285 GCF_036705145.1 Microcoleus sp. B5-D4
TAGTTAGACTAAAAAAAGCTTTATGGCTTTGATTTTTGAAAAATACCAGTAAGATAATCACATCTGCGGAATGTGGGATTTTAGATTGAAGCATTGACTTGCGCGAGAGAAATACGTTCGGCAAGTTTCATCGGATACAGGTTTTTTATTTCACCGGTCCTGAGTCTGCTTTCGGAATGAATCGGGGAGCTTGTATCCTGGATGCTTTCGGTCAGAAGAGCGTTATTTCTTAAGAATCGAAGAGCTAAGCTGTCACGCATTTAAATTGCATATTCAGGGCGGGCTAGACGGCCCAACCCCTACTCCCCACAAGAATTAGATTGTTTTTTGACATTCTATTTAAATGCACAACAGCTTAGGATCTATCGAAAATCGAAAATCGAAAATCGTATTACCGTCTCGCGATTCTCACACCTTCTCTAAAATGCGCGATGGTCGCAATTACCGCTATAGAAAAGTAAAATATTCTAATCAGCCAAAAACAAACCCGCATTGACCAAGAAACAATAGTCGGAGCAATACCTGTTAACTGTACAAATCTGGAATTAACTTTTTTTTCAAAGCTGTCGAGGTCTTTCATCTCAGATTGTTTCGTCGGAATAACCGGAAACTGACCAGTATATACGTAATAACCGATAAAACCTGGCACTCCTACTTTTCTATTCAAAAATGAGTTAGTTAATGTTGCAGTTTCCGGAGGCGATAATTTATCAGATTCTCCTACTTTTACCAGCCAAGAATTATATCTGATGGCTGGCGTAATCATAAACACTAAGGGAACTATAACTATCAAGAAAGCTGCACTAACTTTGCGACCGTATTTAGGGGGTAGAAGATTTGTCGCCACACCCACTCCCATACCGATAAATGCAAATATCAATATATTTAACAGTTCAATAATTTCGATGCCCCTCAACAAATCACCGATAATCAGAATTGTATATAATAATTTGTCAGCTAGTAGCAGAGCCGCCCACTTTATCAGCATTGAAACGCCTACAATAGTAGCTACAATCGCCACATACCCGATGCCACCTAGAACGTACAGTAAAATCGAACCGGCTTGTTTGAATGATTGCATGGAATTATTCACTCTTGTGAAAGTTTAGGAGTCTGATTGACAAAAAAATTGAAAATTTTAGAGCAATCTGGAGTTCCAAATTTGACTTTTAAAATTGATTAGCTTGACCTCTTGAAATCAATCTAAAATCTACAATCTACAATCGATCGACAAGTTCCCGCGCGGCCGCTTTGGTGACTTGTGCGATCCGTTCCTTCACAACATCCTCTTCGATCGCCCTGTGGTCTGTTTCTTGTTCGCGATCGATCCCCAACCATAAAAGATACTCGATATTACCGGCCGGGCCAAGTAAAGGCGACCACGTTAAGCCGCGTTGCTGCCATCCTAAAGCTGTGGCTGCCTTCCACACTTGAAAAATCGCATCAGCTTGAGTTGCGGAGTCTCGCACTACGCCTTTTTTCCCGACTCTCTCGCGCCCTACCTCAAACTGCGGTTTTACCAGCAACACTGCTTCTCGCGGTGGTATCAACAATTCCCACAGCGCCGGTAAAATCTTATCCAGGGAAATAAACGACACATCTACTACCGCCAAATCTGCATAAACCCCTATTGGCAAAGAATCTTGCTCCCCCCCTTGACAAGGGGGGGCTGGGGGGGGTGACTCCCCATAAAGCTCAGTAGCAGTCATGTACCGCAAATTGGTGCGTTCTTTCAAAATTACCCTTGGATCGTTACGCAAGCCCCAATCTGCTTGACCGTAGCCAACGTCTACGCCGTACACTAGGGCCGCGCCGGCTTGCAGCAAACAGTCGGTAAAACCGCCTGTGGAAATGCCGCCGTCGAGACAAATTCTGCCTGCAACGGGAATCGCAAAAACTTCTAAAGCTTTGGCTAATTTGTCACCGCCTCTGGAAACATAGCGCGATCGCTCTTTTATCTGAATTTTTGCTGCAATGTCAACCTCAGTGCCCGGTTTGTCAACTACCTGCTGGTTGATAGAGACTTTTCCAGTCCGAATCAAGGCCTGAGCTTGCTGTCTGGAACTGCACAAATCTAGGCTGACCAATAAAGTGTCTAGTCGCTGTTTAGCCAAGGTTTTTAATCTGTACGGATAGGGTTAAGAACAGTACCAGATTAGCACTTACGCACAAGCCCCACTGCTAATTTTTGGCGATTATTTTGGTTTTGCGATTGTCGCGGGGCGATCGCCCCACCTCACATGATGTGACTGGGATCGCTCTGAGTGTGTAGTTTTATCACAGATAAACATCCGTAGAATCACACAATAATTTTTGCGACTAGCGGATGATTTATATGCAGCTAAAAGCACTACAAATACCATCAGGACGATCGACAATGAAAACAATTAACTTTCCTATCAGAAATTCGGGCAATTGTCAAGACAATCCCCTCGCCTTCGTCAGCGGTGACATCATCCACATTCTTTACCCCAATGGCGAAGTAGAAGCAACAACCACCGCACAAATCGATCGGCGCCAAACCAAAAATCCCCTAGACAAATGCCTCGTCTGGGGATGTGTTGACGATTTTTAGCACCCGTTTCAAACAAGAATGCAATTATAGGGAAGCTCCAAACCCTTAAATCATCAGTCATTCCCAATTATTCAAATTTTTAATCTATAATTTTTAATCTATAATTTTTAATCTGAAATCTTTAATCTAAAATTTTCTAACCCATAAAAAAAGATCGCTTGGAGGCTGTGAGGCCAAAAAAAGCGATCGATCCAACTGCTGCTAACTGCAAGCCACAAGTGCAATTTGCTGCTAAAAGAACTAGCAAATTGACTTAAATATCTTGTTCGCTCAATTCGCGAATCATGTAATCAAAAGGCTGATCCAAAAAAGGCCCCACAGACAAGCCAGCAGCTTCCACCTGAGCCTTAACCATCTCCTTCATAATGCTAATCCCCATCACCGTCGGGCCAATGGGAACGCTTAGAGAATTGTAAGTTTCTCGCAAACCTTGCAGCACGCGCTCGTCGAGCACGTCGGTACTTCCAGCTACCAGGGCGTAAGTAGCATAGCGCAAGTAGTAGTCCATATCCCGCAGACAAGCCGCGTAGCGACGAGTCGTGTAGGCATTTCCCCCGGGACGGATCAGTTCTGGCTGTTCAGCAAATAGCTGGATACCAGCTTGCTTGACAATTGCCGCAGCATTGCTGTTAATCGCAGCCGCCGCCTGTACCCGTGCCGTGCCCGTTGCAAAATAAGATTTCAACCGATCGATACCATCTCGGTCTAAATACCTACCAGCAACATCATAATTTTCAATCAGGCTCGTCACTGCATCGCGCATAAGTTTCTCTCCCAAAAATCTTTATCAATACTTTGCTATCTGAGACAGACCGCCTATTGTAGACTACTACAAATCGGCGTTTGATTAAGATTTGAGATAGGATTTTCACCAAGGGTAGTCTATCTGCGGCAAACTGTCGTAAAATTCAGCCGTTTGCCTTGTATCTTCAGCCGACAAATAATCCACAGGGCAAGAATCTCGAACTGCCCGACCGCACTGGGCCGCTATTTCAAAATTTTGTAGCCATAGATACAAAATAGTGGATACTGAAGGCCTACGATCGCCCACACAGTCTGAAATCGGCCGATCGCCAAGACACAACCAATATCAGGAGTAAGTCATGTTCCAGACACCCCAAGAAGCCTTAAACTACATACAAGAAAATAAGATCCAGATCGTTGACCTCAAATTCATCGATATGCCGGGGATCTGGCAGCACCTTTCCCTGTACCACGACCAAATCGACGAAACCGCATTCACAGACGGCGTACCCTTCGACGGTTCCAGCATTAGGGGCTGGAAAGCCATCAACGAATCAGACATGACGATGGTCATCGATCCGACCACCGCTTGGATGGACCCGTTCATGGCAGAACCTACCATCAGCTTCATTTGCAGCATCAAAGAACCTCGCACCGGCCAACCGTACAGTCGCTGTCCTCGCACCATTGCCCAAAAAGCCATAGACTACTTGCTTTCGACCGGTCTCGGCGATACAGCATTCTTTGGCCCGGAAGCAGAATTCTTTATTTTTGACGACGTTCGCTTCGACCAAACCCAAAATTCCGGCTACTATTACGTAGATTCGATCGAAGGTCGTTGGAATTCCGGCAAAGAAGAAGCAGGCGGCAACCTCGGTTACAAACCGCGTTACAAAGAAGGTTATTTCCCAGTAGCACCAACCGATACCTCTCAAGACATGAGAACGGAAATGCTGCTGACAATGGCAAAATGCGGCGTACCCATCGAAAAGCACCACCACGAAGTCGCCACCGGCGGTCAATGCGAACTCGGCTTCCGCTTTGATACTTTGGTAAAAGCCGCCGACTACTTACTGACTTACAAATACGTAATCAAAAACGTCGGCAAAAAATACGGCAAAACCATCACCTTCATGCCCAAACCGCTATTTAACGACAACGGTTCCGGGATGCACGTTCACCAGTCGATTTGGAAAGACGGCCAACCTCTATTTGCAGGCGATCAATATGCTGGTTTCAGTCAAATGGGACTGCATTACATCGGCGGAATTCTCAAGCACGCCCCGGCACTTTTGGCACTCACCAATCCCACAACAAATTCCTACAAGCGCTTAGTTCCTGGTTTTGAAGCGCCTGTAAACTTAGCTTACTCTCAAGGAAATCGATCGGCATCAGTGCGGATTCCGTTGTCGGGAACCAACCCCAAAGCCAAGCGGTTAGAATTCCGCTGTCCCGATGCCACATCCAACCCCTATTTAGCATTTGCAGCCATGCTGTGTGCCGGCATAGACGGCATCAAGAATCAAATCGATCCGGGCGAACCTTTGGACGTGGATATCTACGACCTTTCCCCTGAAGAATTGAGCAAGATTCCTTCGACTCCCGGTTCCTTGGAAGGCGCTTTAGAAGCTTTAGAAAAAGACCACAGTTTCTTAACTGAAACCGGCGTATTTACCGAAGACTTCATCCAAACTTGGATTTCCTACAAACTCGATAATGAAGTCAACCCAATGCGGCTGCGTCCTCACCCCTACGAGTTTGCTCTCTACTACGACTGTTAGAAAATTAATAATTGAAAATTAAAAGTTAAAACTGGTAATTATACCATTTTTAACGGTGATTTTTAATTAATAAGAACGCCGCCCTTAAAAGCGGCGTTCTTTTTGAGTTTAGAACTTCTGGATCAGCGCCCAGACTCTCCCGTTACCCGACACTATCTGGGCAACGCTGTTAGTAGTAGGGCCCATTGTAGCCTCAGAGACATCCTCTACAGCCCATTTATTTGCTTTCTCATCAACAATAAACAAATCGTCAGCGGTAGTGCCTTCCTGAACCCGATATATCTTATTCAAAATGAAACGCTGTCGCGCCTCAGCTTGTGGTATGCCCGTAACTTCATCAGGATCGATAGAGAGGGCACTGCCTTCTTTTAATGTACCTTTCGAGTTGCTTAAATTGCGATCGTCCCTTTGAGCAACCCGCACGCCGTGAAGCTGCAAACCAGGCTCATTCTCAGAGATATTTGAGATAGCAGCTAGGACCCCACTTTTTCCTAAACCGAGAACCGCTGCACTAATAGTAAAAATTAGCAAAAACTTGAAATGATTCACCGTATTTATGCTCCTTTGTTTGTGAGATTCTGCACTCATTCTAAATTAGCAATTAGCAATTACCAATGACCCAATGATGTCCGATATTTTTGTGATGATCCGCAATCAGAGTAACGTCGCCATGACTTCAGTTGACGGCATTGCGTTTGTCACTTTACTGACTCAAGAAGGACGAGTGCTGGCCGAGGAGACAGTTGACCTGTTTGAGGCCGATGTGAATTTTGATAACCTGAAGCCGGGAAAATATACTGTAGTTGTCAGGCACGAAGGCGTTGAACCTCGATCGGCAACCTGTAGTGTTACAATCACCGATGAAGATAAAGTAATCATGCTGACATTTGTTTACTTGGAGCTACAACGGGTGCTGCTCCGCATTCAAACTTCAACCGAAGAAAGACTATGACCGTGAAAGTTACTCCGCCAAATTCAATTAAAATGTTTCGTTATCGAGTACATTTCTTGGCAAAAGACCTGTGGAGGGAAAAAAACCCGGTTTGTCGGATGAATCTGGCTTTACAGTTAGCCGATGTGGCGACAACTTTGGCTAGGTTAGAAGTAGAAGAGGCGCGAAAATTTCAACAAGAGTCTGCTAGTGTTGAGGCTTCAGACTCGACGGAACCTGAAGAGTTTTGAGTGCGTGAGATTGCTTTCTGCGATCCGCGCCACCCTTGCGTGATAGCAGTTTAAAAAAATAATCTAACTGTATAAAAGCTCCCAACCCTGATAGTCATCAGTCATTTTTAATCTAAAATCTAACATCTAAAATGGTATGGCTCGCAACTCCAAATTATTTTCGTTGGTTGAGCTAGTAAAAAAATTGTCTGTATAAAACTGAATATCCGTGCTAAACAATAACTTTCTGCCTTGCGAGTGAATTAGGAAGCCCAAAAACTGCGTTACACTTATATAGGTATCTTTACAAAACAACATAAAACCATGACTGTTGCCTATCCCCGCAAGCTTCGCAACGCAATGGGAGCGCGCGAAATTTTAGCTAATGTAGTGCGCGATCGCGAAATTCACCTGATCACCCTCAACCGCTACCGCTACAGCGAACAGCGCAGTTGCAAAGACCTCACCGAGGTGATCGAACAGCTAAACGGGGAACCAGCCGAACTCGTGCGCGACCTCTCCCGGCACATTTCCGACGAAGCGCGACACGCTATGTGGCTCACCGACTTGCTGGTAGACCTCGGCCAAAATGTGGGAACGCCGCCGGGAGTCTCCTACATTGACGAATTTGAAAGGTTGTATGACAGCGAACAACAAGACCCCACCACAAACCGCGAAGACTTCGTAATTTCTTCCCTCGCCGCGATTAACGTCACCGAGAAGCGGGGCTGCGAATACTTCTCAGCGCACATCCACGCCCTCAAACAGGCTCCCCAAACCGCAGAAAACGTCAAAATCCGCGAAACAATCGAAAAGATTTTTCCCGAAGAAGCTGGTCACGTCCGCTGGGGCAACCGCTGGCTGGCCCAAATCGCCGACAAAAGCCCGGAACACCGCCAAAAGGTGGAACAGGCAAAGCGCAAGTATGTGGCGATCGAACAAGCAGCATTTGAATCGGGAATGGATATCATGCTGGGGGCCGAACTCCGTCGCGTCACCCGCCTCGTGGATATTGCCAACACCATGCCGATGTGGGAACGCCCGCAATACCTGATGGAACGCTTGCCCAGAACCCTCCTGGCCCCGGATCTGCAAATGACCAGAGTCGATGTAGCTCAGCGCGCCTGGAACCGCGACCCCCAGGCATTTGTGGAGAAATTGGTGCCGATGTTCCTCAACGGCTTGAATAACATTGAGAAGAAGGCGGCGGCGACTAAGCCCAAGGCTTAAAAACGATCGCGCACCTGCTTGAAACCGCTTTGCCAGTCAAACTTGCGTCTGCCTCCGCAAACAAGCGAGATATACTGGTTCCTTGGCATAGCCTCGGAACCAGTTATTTAAAATCATAATTTTAAGCTTTAGCCAGTAAACTGATTATTGGAATAGTTTTCCATCTAAATATAATTATGACTACCAGCGAGCCGAACATACAAACAGCTTCCGCAGAAAGCCTATCGAGTGAAAGCGCGATCGCCTCCGAGCAGGTCGAAAAAGCCACAGCCGTCACCTATGCAGAAGAAATTGAAACTGTCATCGCCAGCATGGCTGTAGACCAAAAAGTGATGGTCGGTCAAAATGAAGCTGGCGGACATCTTTGGAAGTTTAAGTACGGCAGTGTTGAAGTGTTCGTGCAACTCACCGGCGACACCGAAGATGATACTTTGACTGTTTGGGCTTTTGTACTGCAGTTGCCGGCGAAGAATGAAGCTCAATTAATGCGGAAACTTCTAGAAATGAATTGGCTGTCTACTTTGGAATCTCATTTTGCGATTGTTGACAATCAAGTTGCGGTAATATCTACTCGGACGATCGCCGAAATCTCGGCCGGGGAAATTTCTCGGGTTATTACTATTGTCGCCACGATCGCCGATGACAACGATGACCTGCTGCAAGCAGAATTCGGTCAGTAGTCATTAGTTAACAGTTAACAGTCAACAGTCAACAGTCAACAGTTAACAGTTAACTAATATGCAGGCCCTGCGATCCAAGCAATAGTGATTCCCAGCCCCAAACCTACAAGCACTTGAAAAGGAGTGTGTCCTAGCAACTCTTTCAGGCGAGCCTCATTAAGGTTGTGATCTTCCTCAAAAAACTCATCAATAATTTGGTTGAGGATGCGAGCTTGCTTGCCTGCTGCTTGGCGAACGCCTGCAGCGTCGTACATGACAATAATTGCAAAGATCGCAGCGATCGCAAAGTCTGGACTTTCCCATCCCATCGTTTGTCCCACTCCAGCAGCCAAAGCGCCCACAAAAGACGAGTGAGCGCTGGGCATTCCCCCCGTTGTTACCAAATACCGAAGATTAAACTTGCGATTTTTGACCAACTCGATCGGCAACTTCATGATCTGAGCCGCCAGACAAGCAAGCAAAGCAACCACGAGTACATGATTGTTTAAGATGCCGCTGCAAATTTCCTGCATAGTGTTTAGTATTTCTAGTTACTGCGGCTGGTAATAAAATCGGCGATCGCCAGCAGCGGTAGAGCTTTGCTCCCAAACACTGCCAATTGAGCCTTAGCATCAGCAACAAGCTGCGAAGCTTGGCGCCGAGACTCCTCAATTCCCCACAAACTCGGATAAGTGACTTTTCCTGCTTGAACATCTTTGCCAGCAGTTTTGCCCAGTTCTTCTTGAGTAGCAGTAATATCCAGAATGTCGTCAATGATCTGGAAAGCCAGCCCAATATTTTGAGCGAAACGAGACAGCCGCTGCAAATCTGCTGCTGAGGCCCCAGCCAGAATCGCCCCACAAACTACGCAGGCCTCTAACAGCGCCCCTGTTTTGTGAGCATGAATGTAATTCAAAGTTTCCAGAGAAACATCTGTCTTTCCTTCGGATTCCAAGTCAACCACCTGACCGCCTACGAGTCCAGCAGCACCCGATGCCCGCGCCAAATGGGCGATCGTCTGCAACACCTGCTGGGGGGGTACGTTCTCAGTTTTAGTAGCGATAAATTCAAAAGCATAGGTCAACAAACCATCGCCAGCCAAAATGGCGATATCCTCGCCGTAGACTTTGTGGTTCGTCAGTTTGCCGCGCCGGTAGTCGTCATTGTCCATTGCCGGCAAATCGTCGTGAATCAGCGACATCGTGTGGATCATTTCCAAAGCGCAAGCTGTCGGAATTGCCATAGATGTAGTGCCGCCGGCCAGTTCGCAGCTAGCGAGACACAGGATCGGACGCAGGCGCTTGCCCCCCGCTAGCAGCGAGTAGCGCATTGCTTCGTAGATTTTCTCTGGGTAGATGACCGGCAGTGCACTGTCGAGAGCTACCTCGATCGCCTCTTTTCGATTGACTAGATAAGTAGATAGGTCGAAAGAGGATTCCGGTTGGGACGAACCCATTTCTGTTGCCAATACCATCCCTTGCTCTCTTGTACTGAATAGTTATGTGGGATATTCTGAGCCGTTCAGGTCGGAGCGTGCCGACTTTTACGGCAGTAGTTGCTCGAACTCCGAGCATCAATTAATCATTCTACGGGTGTTGTTGCACAGAAAATCTTTGAGTTTTGATAACTTTGTCAAATTACCAGTCAATCTAAAATTTACAATCTCAAATCTCAAATCTCAAATCCGCTGCTGCTGTCTGGCGACTTCCAAAAACCGCTCCACCGCCGCCGTTGGATCGCTTCGCCAAATCAGAGCGATTGCCACAATGCAGGTTGATTCTGGTAACGCTTTGTAAACAACCCCGCTGCGCTGGAAATTTTGCATCGACGCCGGGACGATCGCCACTCCCATCTCGGCGGCTACCAGACTCACAATGGTTTGCATTTGAATTGCTTCTTGAGCTGCGCGAGGGCTAAAACCTGCTTGTTGACAAAGACTGACGATCGCATCGTACAATCCCGGAGCCTGGGAACGCGGAAACAAAATGAACGGTTCCGTGGAAAGTTCGCGTAATTCAAGATGCGTGCGATCGGCCGCCGGATGCGTTTCTGGCAATGCCACAATCAGCGGTTCTCGAAAAACGATTTCAGAATTTATCCCGTCTTCCTCAACCGGAGGACGCACGAAGCCGATATCAATTTGCCCGAACCGCAGCCGCTGCAACTGTTCGTTTGTCGTCTGTTCGTGCAGTTCGAGCTTAACGGCGGGACACCGAGTGCGAAACGCCTGCAAAATCGCTGGAACCACGTTGTGTGCGGCAGAACTCACAAAGCCGATCGTCAGTTGGCCGAGTTCGCCCCGACTGGTTTGTCTGCCGAGTTGAATTGCTCGATCGACTTGCTGCAGAATTTTCCCGGCCTCCTCGAAAAAAACCTGTCCCGCTGCCGTTAACTGCACCGTCCGCTTGGTGCGGCGAAACAGTTGAAACCCCAACTCTGCCTCTAAATGCTGGATTTGTTGGCTCAGCGGAGGTTGGGCAATATGCAGTTTTTCGGCTGCACGAGTGAAATTCAGTTCCTCTGCAACTGCAATGAAATAACGCAAATGCCGAAGTTCCATAAGTCCCAATGATTGATATTTTAAAAGTCTAAGTTGTTAGTTAAACATATATTGGACATTGATGATGATATTTCATACAGTGATTAATAGGCGAAGTGGAGAATTAAACAATGGCTAATTTGGATATCAAAATTAAAGAAGCAGAGCTGGCAGATTTGGAATTAATCGTGGATTTTATTTCGCAAAAAAGCGAGTTTGATGGCTCTAAAAATTTGTTGGCAGCAACAGCAGAAAAATTGCAGCAAACGTTGTTTTGCCAGTCTCCGCTAGTGCGGGTTTTGTTGGCGGAAATTGCGGGAAAAGCGGTAGGATTTGCTATGTTTTATTCCTCCTATTCAAGTTTATTGACGCAGCCGTGTCTTTGGCTTGATGATTTATTTGTGGAAGCTCCTCTGCGCGGTATGGGAGTCGGTACAGCGCTGTTAAAGTCTTTGGCAAAAATTGCTGAGTCCACAAATTGCGGGCGGATTGAATGGACTGTTAATACTGGCAATGCGCCGGGAATTGCTTTTTATGAAAAGCTGGGAGCGCGCCTTTTGGAAAACATTAGGGTTTGCCGAATCGAGGGACTTGCGATAGCCCAACTCGCTAACAAATAAGTTGGTTGGTTTTGTGAAGAAGGATTTTTTTTATTAACCGCAGAGAACACAGAGAACACAGAGAAAGAGAAGACAGAGAAAGAGAAGACAGATTTAGGGTAGTTATCATGGCACAAAATTCTTGGAATACAGCTCTTTATGAGAAAAATCATGCTTTTGTTTGGCAGTACGGCGAATCGCTTTTGGAGTTACTCGCTCCGAAGGCTGGTGAACAAATTCTGGATTTGGGCTGCGGTACGGGACAGTTAACTGAAAAGATTGCTCAAAGTGGTGCTTTTGTGCAAGGTATTGATTCATCTTTGTCGATGATTTCCACGGCAAAGGTTAACTATCCTCACATTAACTTCGCTGTCGCAGATGCGAGGAGTTTTCAAGTAGAAGAGCCGTTAGATGCTGTGTTTTCTAATGCGGTTTTGCACTGGATTAAACAGCCGGATGCTGCGATCAATTGTGTGGCAAAAGCGCTGAAGCCGGGAGGGCGTTTTGTGGCTGAGTTTGGGGGTAAGGGGAACGTGGGGGCGATCGTCCGCGCACTTTTGAGTGTTTTGTCAGAAATTGGCTGCGAGGAGCCTGAAGCGCTTAATCCTTGGTATTTTCCGAGTATTGGCGAGTATGCTGGGCTTTTGGAAAAGCAGGGTTTTGATGTGGGTTATGCGGTTTTGTTCGATCGCCCGACTCCCCTAGAAGGTGGCAGCGCGGGTATGGTAAATTGGATTGAGATGTTTGCTGGTGGGTTTTTATCGGGGTTGTCTAATAATGTGCGATCGCAGGTAATTCACTCCGTTGAAGAGCGTTTGCGATCGGCGCTGTACCGCGATGGTAATTGGATTGCAGATTATCGCCGAATTCGCGTTGTTGCTATCAAAGACTCCTCACGGTAAATCATAGTGATTAGTGAAGTCGATCGGAGCTTGAAATCGCTACTACACCAATTTTCTTACGCCGAGGCGGACTCAAAGAGTAAAGAATTTTACAGGAGTTATGCTGCATAGCCAATTTTTACACTACCCATAGTAGTAAGGTGCGTATTTCGCACCCTACTACTAGCGTTTATGCGTAACTCCTGTAAATATCAGCAGTTAATTTAGGGCTAACAATATGATAAGTTTGTAAGCTTACCACTGATTGTCCTGAACTTAGAAACCCTGAACGGAAACAATCCTGCTTTGTAGTTCATTAGGCGTTACATCGCCTACCAAACCTAAAATCGCGTTAGAATTTCTAACTCTGATGAGAGTTCCTGAAGCAGGGCCGCTCAATTCGCTGGTCAGCTCTGGAGGGAGGACTTGTAGTAAAGCTTGTGGGAAGTCGAACCTATATGTTACTGTCACATCCTCTACCGGCTCCAACACTATATCATTGACCGTTAAGCCACTCGCTAATCCAATGCGATCTACATCAGGATCAAAACCTGCGATCAGATCACTAGAATTGATATCTGTAGTGGCAGGATCTATTCCCAGAACGCATAAATTATTGCCCAACTCACAAAGTAACAAGTCTGCGCCCAAGCCACCAACCAGAGTGTTATTCCCATCTTGGCCGTCTAAAACATCATTGCCTCTACCCCCAAATAAAATATCATCGCCAGCTTCTCCACGAAAAAAATCAGCATCAAGACCACCACTGAGGCAGTCATTTCCATCAGATCCATTCAGGAAATCTCTTCCTTTTCCCCCAAATACAGAATCGTTGCCTGCAAAACCTGTGAGAAAATCTTCCCCTTCATTTCCCAGGATTAACTCGCTAGCCCCTGAGCCATTTACTGTATCGTTGCCATCGAGGGCCCAAGCTCCTAAAGGGAAGTTGTTTAGATCTCCAGGAGTAAGTTGAATTCCTTCCGAGGTGTTGTCGCCAATTAAGCGCAATGTCCCTGACGCATCCGGTTTTAAAGCCATAGTTAAAATCTTTGTGTGTTGGTTGATTACTAACCCTACTTGAGCCAATACTGGCTCACAAGTGGGTCATAATTCAATTAAAACCATATTCAATATAACTCGAAATGGTATTTTCCAAAAGCATAGCAACAGTCACCGGCCCGATTCCTCCCGGCACCGGCGTGATAAATCCGGCTACTGTTTTAACAGAATTAAAATCCACATCTGGGGCCAAACGACTCGTACCGTCTGGATTGACAACGCCGAATTCGCGTTGTTCCTATCAATAATTTCTCACGGTAAATCTTAGTGATTAGTGATTTCCATCCGAGCATGAAATCGTTACTGCACCAACTTTCGTCCACTCCAAGCGGACTCAAAGAGTAAATAATTTTACAGGACTTACGCTGCACAGCCAATTTTTACACGACCCACAGTAGTAAGGTGCGTATTTCGCACCCTACTACTAGCGTTTCTGCGTAAGTTCTGTAAATATCAGGAGTTAATTTGTAGCTAACAATATGAGAAGTTTGTCATGCCACCAGTGATTGTCCTGAACTTAGAAACCCTGAACGGAAACAATCCTGCTTTGTAGTTCATTAGGCGTTACATCCTGTACAAAACCTAAAATCGCGTTAGAATTTCTGACTCTGATTAGAGTTCCTGAATAAACTCCCGTAATTCCGCTTCTGGGTTGAGTTCCTGAAGCAGATCCACTTGTGCCGGCCGGACCTGGAGGGAGTAATGGTTGTAAAGCTTGCGGCCCATCGAACGTATATGTTAATGCCACATTCTGTACTGGCTCCAACACTATATCATTGACCGTTAAGTCACTCGCTAATCCAATGCGATCTAAATCAGGATCGAAACGTTCGATTATATCACTAGAATTGATATCTGTAGTGGCAGGATCTATTCCCAGAACGCATAAATTATTATTGTCAAACCCACACTCGAAGAAGTCTCTGCCCAAGCCGCCAAACAGAGTGTTATTCCCCTCTCCGTCGGATAACAAATCATTGCCTCTCCCCCCCAATAAAATATCATCGCCAGCGCCTCCTAGAAACCTATCAGCATCTAGACCACCGCTGAGGGAATCATTCCCCTCCCCTCCAAACAAGGCATCTCTTCCTTTTCCCCCAAATACAGAATCGTTGCCTGCAAAACCTGTGAGAATATCTTCCCCTTGATTTCCCAGGATTAACTCGCTAGCCCCTGAGCCATTTACTGTATCATCCCCATCGAGCGCCCAAGCTCCTAAAGGGAAGTTGGTTATATCTCCAGGAAAAAGTTGAATCAATTCCGAGGTGTTGTCGCCAATTAAGCGCAATGCCCCTGATGGATCGGGTTTTAAAGCCATAGTTAAAATCTTTGTGTATTGGTAGATTACTAACCCTACTTGAGCCAATACTGGCTCACAAGTGGGTCATAATTCAATTAAAACCATATTCAAGATAACTCGAAATGGTATTTTCCAAAAGCATAGCAACAGTCATCGGCCCGACTCCTCCCGGCACCGGCGTGATAAATTTGGCTACTGTTTTAACAGCATTAAAATCCACATCTGGGGCCAAACGACTCGTAGCGTCTGGATTGGCAACGCCGAATTCGCGTTGTTGCTATCAATAATTTCTCACGGTAAATCTTAGTGATTAGTGATTTCGATCCGAGCTTGAAATCGCTACTACACCAACTTTCGTCCGCCAAGGCAGACTCAAAGAGTAAATAATTTTACAAGACTTACGCTGCATAGTCAATTTTTACACTACCCATAGTAGTAAGGTGCGAAACACGCACCCTACTACTAGCGTTTCTGCGTAAGTCCTGTAAATATCAGGAGTTAATTTGTGGCTAACAATATGATAAGTTTTTCAGGCCACCAGTGATTGTCCTGACCCTAGAAACCCTGAACGGAAACAATCCTGCTTTGTAGTTCATTAGGCGTTACATCCTCTACAAAACCTAAAATCGCGTTAGAATTCCTGACTCTGATTAGAGTTCCTGAAGCAGAGCCGCTAAATTCGCTGAGCTCATTTGGATCGAGGGATTGTAGTATAACTTGTGGCAAATCTTGCCTCAATGTTAGTGTCACATCCTGTACCTGCTCCAACACTATATCATTGACCGTTAAGTCACTCGCTAATCCAATGCGATCTAAATTAGGATCAAGACCTGCGATTCTATTACTAGAATTGATATCTGTATTGGCAGGATCTATTCCCAGAACGCATAAATTATTGCCAAACCCACAAATTAATAAGTCTGTGCCCAAGCCGCCAACCAGAGTGTTATCCCCCCCTGCGCCGGATAAAACATCATTGCCTCTACCCCCAAATAAAATATCATCGCCAGCTTGTCCACCAAGGTAATCAGCATCTAGACCACCACTGAGGCAGTCATTTCCAAAAGTTCCATACAGGCCATCTCTTCCTTTTCCCCCAAATAAAGAATCATTGCCGTCAAAACCTACGAGAATATCTTCCCCTTCATTTCCCAGGATTAACTCGCTACCTGAGTTGTCATATACTGTATCGTTGCCATCGAGCGCCCAAGCTCCTAAAGGGAAATTGGTTAGAGCTCCAGGAGAAAGTACAATTAATTCCGAGGTGTTGTCGCCAATTAAGCGCAATGCTCCTGATGGATCGGGTTTTAAAGCCATAGTTAAAATCTTTGTGTGTTGGTAGATTACTAACCCTACTTGAGCCAATACTGGCTCACAAGTGGATCATAATTCAATTAGAACCGTATTCAATATAACTCGAAACGGTATTTTCCAACAGCATAGCAACAGTCATCGGCCCGATTCCTCCCGGCACTGGCGTGATAAATTCGGCTACTTTTTTAACAGCATTAAAATCAACATCTCCGGCCAAACGGCTCGTACCGTCTGGATTGACGACGCGGTTAATACCGACATCAATTACTACTGATCCAGGTTTGACCATATTAGCTGTAATCATTTCTGTGCGGCCGACTGCGGCTATTAAAATATCGGCTTGATTGGTAATCGATTCTAGGTTTTTCGTCCGCGAATGAGCTACAGTAACAGTACAATCGGCTTCTAACAGCATCAGCGCCATCGGTTTACCTACCAAAATACTTCTGCCCAAAACAACGGCATTTTTTCCTTTTAAATCAATCTGGTATTCCTGCAATAACCGCATCACTCCGGCGGGAGTACAACTCCGCAAACCTTCCTCGCCACGCACGAGACGGCCTAAATTTACAGGGTGAAGTCCGTCAGCATCTTTGTCGGGAGCAATTTGATACAGCAGCGAAATTGCATCTAAGTGCTCTGGTAGCGGTAATTGAACTAAAATGCCGTCTACTCGATCGTCCTCGTTGAGTGCACGAATTGCAAGTTCTAGTTCGGCTTGAGTAGCGTTGGCGGGGTAATGCTGGCCGAAGGAAGCTATGCCAACCTTAGCGCAGGCTCGCTCTTTGTTGCGAACATAGGCTGCGCTAGCTGGGTTGTCGCCCACCATCAGCACCGCAAGTCCCGGAGGACGACCTTTTTGGGCTTGTAGGGCGCGGACTCGATCGCTCAGCTCGCTTTGAATCTTTGTCGCTAAAGCTTTGCCATCTAGTATTTGAGCAGTTTTGGCATCCATTGTAGACTCTGGGTTAGGGGCTGACGATTTTAGATTTTAGCTTAATCCCCGTCAAGGACTACACTAGAGAAATTTCTTACTTGCGATCGATTCTTTGGATTCTGTTAAAGTAAGTCGTATCTCACATCTCAAATCTCAAATCAGTTGACCAATGACTGCAATTAAGGAAGTTTGGGTTCAAAGATTCTGTACCAGCTCTTTGTCGCTAATCCTCGCCAGCGGTTTCTTCAGTTGCGGCAATTTACCCATGTCTCAACTTAATCTTGGCTTTAATGTGGCTAGCATTGGCGACGTTCAACAAAAGCGACAAGTGGATGCTGAAGTTTATCTTCGGGGAAAGGTGGAAAATCGCGCTCCGTTTGTGGGGAATGCGGCTTATCAACTTCAAGACGGTACGGGTACGATTTGGGTTTTAACTAACCAAGCTTTGCCCCAGCTTGGCGATGAAGTGTTGCTGAAGGGAGAAGTCCGCTACAAGAGTATTACTCTGAAGGATTTGGCCGGAAAAGATTTAGGTGAAGTTTATGTTGAGGAAATGGAACAATTAAAGCGCACTCCCAGTTCAGACAAGGGGAAATAGGCATTGGTTATTTGTTGTTTGTTATTTGATAATTGCTCTTTGTTCCCTCTTCCTTATTCAATATCTGAGGAATAAGCTGTTGTGCATCTAAATCGTGTTTTTTGTGCGGGCTTTCTGGCCCAACCCCTACTCCCCACAAGAACTTTATCAAATTTTAGTTCACAGTTTAAATGTGCAACAGCTTACTCGATAATTAATCCGTGTATTCGTGTTAAATAACTAATGACTAATGACTAATGACTAATGACTACTGACTAATAACACATGACTAAAATCCACGTTGCGATCGCGATTTTGTACCAAGACGGCAAGTTTCTCTGTCAGTTGCGGGACGATATTCCTCATATTAGGTATCCCGGACATTGGGCTTTGTTTGGCGGACACTTGGAACCGGGAGAAACTGCGGAAGTGGCTGTATTGCGGGAATTGAAAGAAGAAATTAGTTATGCTCCTGCAAGTGTTTCTTTTTTCTGTTGTGATGTCGAAAAAGATGTCGTTCGCCACGTTTTTCATGCACAACTTAGTGCGGATGTCAAGGATTTAGTTTTGCTTGAGGGTTGGGATATGAAGTTGTTGACTCCCGAGCAGATTCGGGACGGCAAATGCTATTCTGAGCAGTCAAGAGATGTGCGACCTTTTGGCATTGCTCACCAGCGTATTTTATTGAATTTTATTGAGTCGATTTGAGAAAATTTTCGCGCACCCTAGATGGGAGCGGTTTGAGCAGGGAGAGATTCGTAAGGTGCGCCCGGTGGTACACCCTACATTGCAGGGGTTTTAACAGTTAAGAGCGAGCAGCAATCATTCCCGTTTGGCGCGCGTAGTCAAACAACCCTCCGGCATCAATCACTGGCCCTACTTCTCCTAAAGGCTTGAGCGAGAAAGTTCGATCGAGAGTGTGGTTGACAATTACCTCTGCTGTAAAGTCGATCGTCACTTCTTGACCGGTTACAAACAAGTCGCAGAGCCGCTCAACTGATTCGATCGGGTACAATTCGCCAGTAGCCGAGCAATTGCGAAAGAAAATGCGTGCGTAAGACAAAGCTACCACCGCTGTGACACCGGCGGCCCCCAGAGCGATCGGAGCGTGCTCCCGCGAAGAACCGCAGCCAAAATTTTCGCCAGCTATTATAATCGGATACCGGGTTTTCTGTTCACCGGATTCGATAAACTTACCGTAGCGATCGGGCAACCCAATCATCGCGTAACTGCCTAGTTTCTCGTACTCGTCCGGCTTCGAGGGAACCAGGGTCAGGTATTCGGCAGGGATAATTTGATCTGTATCGATGTTGTCGTCTACAACAAAAATTTGACCGCTAATTACTTTACCCATAGTTTATTTCCTGTTAGCCTCGCTCGATGCTGTGGTGATAATTTAAAGTGTATCAGTATGCAAGATTTGCATCTGTTCATTTTAACCTGGCAGTGTCAGTGATAACCTGTTTGACATCCACCCCGACCGTCGCGGACGGGGATTCCCAAACCTCACGATTTGAATTTCTGCTTCTTCGCAACTGCCTCCACCCTAAAAGAGATTTGGTCTTATGTTCGCTCCACAGACTAACCCCGCAAGCCCTGCGGTTTTTACGTGTCGAATACCAAACGGAATTCTTCTTCGTTTTTGATTCTAGGGATGTTTACCATTGCCCTATCCTATGCATCCCGGTCTACCGATTTTGCTTCGCCGCCAGCACCTTGGGCTGAACTTCGCTCGTATAGGCTGTTTGATCCATCGTCTCGGGTGGGTCGTTGACCAATTATATTGTAAGATAAAGCCGTCCTAAAAGGACGAGGTTTCTACCCAATTTTCTGATGAGTAAAAATTAGATCCGAGACTTTGGGTTAACAATTAACAGCTTGCTAAGCGTCAAGATAGTTTTATGACCAATCCAATTGATGACATTGCTCGACAAGCTCGCGAGGGCTCGGTTGCATCGATTATTCAAATCCTTAATGACGAACTGGCACAGGTAGGGGTCAGGGCCCGAGCTGTGTTTGCAGACGGGGTGCTGCAACTGCTGTGCGAAGCTGCAACGCCCCAACTGCTCGAAGAGTCTAGTTTGGTCGATCGAGTCCGAGAAATTTTGGAACGCATTTCGCCCCACAATATTCGCCGAGTCAACATCAACAGCCGGCTTGTCCGAGAACACCAACTGCTGTGGCTGGAAGAAATTAGCCGCGATCCCGAAAATCAACTGTTGTGGTCTCAAGAAATTAAACTCCGAAAGCCGAATTTGTTCAAGCGTTTAGCTCTGAGCAACCATCACGAACGACAAGCTCTCGCAGGCAAGCGGGCTTTGCCGAGAATGGCTATACCTCGATCGATGCAGCAACCGCGGCAATTTCAGCGCGGTATCGTCGGCGGCATCAGCTTGACCGTGCTGTTGCTCGCTGCAGCGGCCGCCATTCACAAAGGACTTAATTCCCAAGTGCCAAACAGCACCCAAGCCAGCACCCAAGCAGTGGCCAGTGCCCCTCCCTCGGAGGCAAAACCTGCTGTGAAAATTTCTAAGGAGACTGTTAATTCTGCTGTTGACTCTTTTGCCCAAGCAGTGCGAGTAGCCGAACAAGCAGCCACCCAGGGCAAAACCGCTCAATCTCGCCAGGATTGGTTAGTCGTAGCGGCTAAGTGGCAGCAAGCTTCCGATTTGATGGCCACCGTGCCTTCCAAGCATCCCCGCTACACAACGGCTCAGAATCGGACGGCACTTTACCGCCAAAATAGCGATAAAGCCCAAGAGGAAGCACAAAATAAGTAAGCAGGTAAGTGGGATAAATTTAGCCAGAGACTTCGCTGGGCGGCTCTAGGTGTGGTGAAAAATGAGTTTTTGAGTAAAAACTCGGAAACTCTCAGCTATGTTATGAGTGATAATTTGGGGATTTTGAATTTTGGCGATCGGCATTACTCGATCAGCCGATTTGTATCAAAATAAAAATTTGTTAAGATCACAAACTTAAAGAGGAAACATCACAGGGTGAGGAGATGGGTGTCACTAAGCGGTCTCTAGAAAAACTTCATACTACTAATAACCGTCAAAATTAGCGGGAATGGGATTGATAATCATCCGGTAAAGGATGGTAAAGTTCATCCCGTAGAGCTCCAAGGGTAAAAAACAGGAAAATAGAACTCGGTCAGATCTGGGTATATTTTTACATATCGATCGACCCGCCGATCGGCTGCACAAACACAGAAAGCAGGCTCATAACGGTCAAGCCGACAGTTATGGAGAGGTTCTAGATTGGCAGCGGGAGCCGGCTCAAACATCTTAGAATAAAGGCTTGGTTGCCATGATCGATCGCCCGGGAAATCAAGACTTTACTTTGATCGACCGATCGCCGTCAGAGTCTTGCACTTTGCATTTACCGCAAATCGCAGAACCAGTATCAGTCCCAAAATTTCTGGATCGTCTTATGCAGTTCCAGGTCGATCCTGCCCTTATCGGGCGACAAATTTGCCAAATTCTCGCGACCAGCTTTGATCGAGACATCCTGCTGCTGCAAATAGCCAATACTTTGGGGGCTGCATGGGAGGCAGATTTCTGTTTGGTTACTGCTGTGGTTGACCAGAAAGTAGTACATCCGAATGCTTACTGGCAAAATAGCAGCGATTTTCCCTATGTGGCTGGTGTTGCGGATTCCACGGAAACACCGGAACACCCCCAAACCACAAGATTAAAACCGCCTAGCATATCACTCGAACACCCCGCTTGGGCAAACGTCCTAGCAGACGGTGAGATAGTCGCGATATCTGACTATCAAGATAGTCCGGCAACTTCATCGCCCAATTCCCCTGTGACTGCGCTGCCTTTTCGGGCAATTTTGGCAGGGCCTGCGCGATTTGGAGGGGCTGTAAATGGTATGATAATTGTTGGTAAGTCGCAACCTCACGAGTGGTCGGTAGCCGATCGGCAGCGCATGGAAGCAGCATCAGACGCGATCAGCAGTGCGATTTCTCACATTCAAAAAACTCAAGAAATTGCCAGCTTAAACGAACAGTTACAGCGACAAGCTAAATACAAAAATCTACTCATGTCAGTTGCTGCCTCGATCGACACCAATTCAGAAGTCGATCGAATATTGCAGCAAGTTATTCAAAATACCGTCGATACCCTGGAAGTAGATAGAGGCCAAATCCTGCTATTGAAATATACAGCTCCTCTATTTACAACTCGCTCCCCCAATAAAACTGCCAAAGCAAAAGTCGAATTAGTTTGTGAATCAGTTGTAAAAAAAGAGCAAAACAAACAGCCAATAGCACAAAACGCAGTCGAAAAAAAAAGCTCAACATCCAGAACAAAAAACCAGAATAAAACTGCTAATTACCCATCCAAAATCCCCAAATCAAAACCCAATAACTCTCCCGCTTTTTGGCTGTCAGAATCTAATTTGTGCCACCAAGCATTCCACAGCGCACCCAAACCCCTAGCCCTCGCTGACGCAGGCGAATTAATCGCCAAAGAACAAGAAGTAGCCACAGAAATTTTGAAACTCCAAGGCATTCGGGGCTTGCTGCTGGTTCCCCTCACGGGCGGTAGCGGGCAGGAAACTGTTTTGGGTTTCTTGGTTTTGCAGCACTCGAAGGCGCGCACTTGGAACCCGGAAGAATTAGAAGTTCTCGAATCGGTCAGCGCTCAAGTGAGCAAGATGATGATCCAAACTCAAACGCTTAAGGAATTGCAAACCGTAGTTTTAGACAGAACCTCTCAGTTGCAGCAAAGTCTCGACGTGCAGGGGAAACTGTACGAACAATCTGCCAATCAGCTAGAGCAAATGCGGAAATTGAAGCTGGTTAAAGACGAGTTTCTCAGCACTCTGAGTCACGAGTTGCGTACCCCCTTAACAATCATGAAACTGGCGATTCTGATGCTCAAACAAGCTGAACTGCCGTCAGCGAGTCGGACTAAGTATCTCGAAATTCTTGAACAGCAGTGTTCTAAGGAAACTGCTCTGGTTAGCGATTTGCTGGCCCTCAAGCAGTTTGAGCCTCAGCAATTCCCGATTTCTCTAATCAAAATCGATCTCAACCGTTTATTTCAAGATTTAGCTGGGGATTTTGAAAAACAGTGGGCGGATAAGCAATTGACTCTTAAGGTGGATTTGCCCAAGTTGACCCCTTGCTGGGAAACTGACCCGGACATTCTCAATCGGGTACTACTGGAACTACTGACGAATGCTGGAAAATACTCTGCTTCTGGAACGGCGGTAGTTTTGGAGGCGTCTGAGGCAGCCGGCTATATTGTCCTGAGCATTTCTAATTTCGGGCGCGGCATTTCTGTGGCTGATTTGCCCCACATCTTTGACAAGTTCCGCCGTGGCACTGGCATTACTGACCAAGCTATCGCCGGTACGGGTTTGGGTCTTGCTCTGGTAAAGTGTTTAGTGCAGCACTTGAATGGTACTATTGATGTGTCTAGCTGTCCGGCAGAAAGTTCAGAAGCTGACAATTTGTGGCGCACATCTTTTACTTTGACTCTGCCGCAATTTGCAGCGGAACTCTGTAATGTAGAAGAATAGTTCGGTTGAGAAGCTGCTAGTAATTGGCAGCGAACAGGCGACACGAAAAGACTTGCCAGAAGAGAGAGATTTGGAAATGTGGTAAACGCTACCAAGTCCTCTGTTTTGAATGGTTTGTCTGGTTGCCGTCTAAATTGCCGGTTCTCCATTGCTGATTTTCCCCAGGACTTATATTATGTCGGGTTATTTGTCCGTAATTAGCGCGTGTTTGTAGTGAGTGCGACTGTCCTCTATTTATTAATTAATCAGGGCTTGCATTACTTACTAGGAACTTAATTATAATTGTATAGTCTGAGATGATATTACGCAGTATAGACCAAAGAAACTGAGTTTTTTAACTGTTTCAAAGGCCTGCAACCCGTCTTTTCTTACAAGTCGGTTTCTGCGTCCTGGATTGTCCCTAAAAATTGTCACGGTGCATGGAATTCGATCGCCAATATTATGCTCACAAAAGCTGCACCTAAAACCCTGCGTTGGCAACGTTCTAAATATTCGCCACTGGCACGGCAAATAGACATTTTTGCAGCGGCGGGAAAGTTTATGTTTTTTTTGTGGTGGGACGCACTGCTGCAAAATAATTCGCCTCATACTAGAAGAATTCGCGCTCATTGGTTGGTCAATACTTTGCTGAATTTAGGCCCGACTTTTATTAAAATCGGGCAGTCTCTCTCGACTCGGGCGGATTTGCTGCCGCTTGAGTATGTGAAGGAACTCGAACAGTTGCAGGATCGGGTTCCTCCGTTTAGTTCCGAAGAGGCGATCGCTCTTGTAGAATCAGAGTTAGGCAAGGATATTTATGCTTTGTACCGCGATTTTGACCCGTCGCCTCTGGCTGCTGCTAGTCTGGGACAGGTGCACAAAGCAAGGCTGCACACCGGGGAAGATGTGATTGTAAAGGTGCAGCGTCCCGGTTTGGAAAGTTTATTTGATTTGGATGTCAAGGCGGTGCGCCAAGTGATGCGTTTTTGCGATCGCTATTTGCCTGGGACGCGCAAATATGACCTGGAATCTATTTATCACGAGTTTTTTAAGATTTTATATCAAGAAATTGACTACCTGCAAGAAGGTAAAAATTCCGATCGCTTTAGCCATAATTTTCGAGAATATCCTCAGATTATTGTCCCGAAAGTCTACTGGCAATACACGACTAAAAAAGTTCTGACTCTAGAATACGCACCCGGTATTAAGGTGGACGACCGCATTAGTTTAGAGGCGATTGGAGTCGATATTGTGAAGCTCAATCAACTCGGAATTTGCTGTTATTTAAAACAGTTGTTAATAGACGGTTTTTTTCAAGCTGACCCGCATCCAGGAAATTTGGCGGTGACAGAAGATGGTAGCTTGATTTTTTACGATTTTGGGATGATGGCGGAGGTGAAGTCTCTGGCTAAAGACCAAATGGTCAAGACTTTTTTTGCTGTGATGAGAAAGGATACTGACGAGGTACTCAATACTTTAATTACGATCGGCTTAGTTGAGCGGATGCCGGATATGATGCCGGTACGCAGGTTGATTGCTTTTCTGTTGGATAAGTTTATTGATAAGCCGATCGACTTTCAAGCTTTTAATGAAATTAAGAAGGAACTTTACATCATGTTCGAGCAGCAACCGTTTCGCTTGCCTGCAGAAATGATGTTTATTGTCAAGTCAGTCACGACTCTCGACGGCATTGCTAGAACTCTCGACCCTAACTACAATTTCCTAGCATCCGCTCAGCCTTTTGTCAAGAGTATTGCGGTGAGCAAGGGGCGGGGAAATGCGATCGGAGAATTGGCAAGGCAAGCACGGAGTTTTATTACATATAAGTTACGGCAGCCGAGCAAATCGCAAGTTTTTCTCAACCGTTTGGAGCAGCGAATTGAAGAGGGCGAAATGCAAATTAGAGTGCGAAATCTAGAGAGCGAAAGAGCCTTGAAACGCATTAATTTAGCCCTGAAAACTCTAATTTTCGCTTGTTTGACTGGTTTTGTGTTTTTGTCGGGTGCGGTGCTGTTGGTGGGCGGATATCAAACGGGGGCGATCGCAGCTTTTGCGGTTTCGGGATTGGGCGGCTTGTTTGTGTTGCGCTCGTTGTTAGACTTGTTGGTTAAGGAAAAGCTCGATCGAATGGTCGATCAATAAATATACTGGGTAATTGGGAATTGCGATCGTAAGCTGCTACGCATCTAAATTGAATCCAGATCCAAGCTCTCCAGCCCGTTCTACAATACCACACGATCGGCTGACGTTGGTACTGCCAACTCAACTTGTTAACCTAATTTGCGACTTTAGGTAGGGGCGGATTCTCAAAGCACGAAGTTATACTCCTAACATATATTAAACGCGATCGCCCGCCCCTACAAAAAATGTACGCCCAAAAATTGCTAAAACCAGACGGCCGCCCACTCACACTGTATAGCCGCTACCCAATCCCAGAAGGTATCGCGGCCGTAAGTCCCAGCAATGAACCCGTAGAGGCCAACCCGCACTTTCGCTGGCATCCTTTGCGGGGGGAATGGGTAGCATACGCCAGCCACCGTCAGGGAAGAACTTTCATGCCACCACCGGAATACAACCCGCTGGCTGCTACAATTAACCCTAAGTTTCCGACAGAATTGCCGCCGGGAGATTACGATGTAGCAGTGTTTGACAACCGCTTTCCCTCGCTGACTTTGCAAGCAAAAAACGCACCTGCAAATATTGTCGAAACTTTGCCAGCTAAGGGCATTTGCGAAGTCGTTGTTTTCACTCAAGATCCGCTGGCTTCCCTCGGTTCTTTGGAGTTATCTCACTTGGAATTATTGTTAGAAGTATGGGCAGATCGCACTTCAGTTATTGGCAGCAATTCCGAAATTCAATACGTCTTGCCCTTTGAAAATCGCGGCGTCGAAGTTGGAGTAACTTTGCACCATCCTCACGGTCAAATTTACGCTTATCCATTGGTGCCACCGGTGCCGGCACGGATGTTAGAATGTCAATCGGTTTACTATCAAAAAAACGGTAGCGGTTTGCTGCAAGATTTGATTCAAAAAGAGATTTCCGACAACCAGCGAATTATTTATTTAGACGAAGAGGCGATCGCCTTTGTCCCCGCTTGTGCCCGCTACCCTTACGAAGTGTGGATTGCCCCGGTCGCCCCCGCTGCTACATTTGTCGATTTGACCCAAAAACAGCGTCAATCACTGGCTAAAGCCTTAAAAACAGTCACCCTCAAATACGACGGTTTGTGGCATCGCCCCTTCCCTTATTTGATGGCTTGGTTTCAAGGGCCCACAGACGGGAAACCCCATCCAGAAGCGCATTTGCACGCCCAATTTTATCCGCCCTATCGATCGAGCGATCGGCTAAAATACCTAGCAGGAACCGAACTCGCCGCCGGAATGTTTGCCAACGACGCTTTACCCGAAGAAAAAGCTAAAGAATTGCAAGCAGTATCTATCGATTTTAGATTTTAGATTTTAGATTTTAGACATTGTAGATTTTAGATTTAGGAAATGTTAACTAAAATCAGTGATTTTCTTTTTTCTTCCTTCTGCCTTCCCCCCTTCTGGGGCAGGGGGGAGTTGACTTCTTCCTTCTTCCTTCTTCCTTATTTCATATATGATAAACTCATTCAACAAAGAAGTCGATTTAAAACTCGAATTCATCCGCAAAGCCTTAAGCGAAACAAAAGCCATCGCCCTTCGCTTGCGAGGCACTGACTGGTTTGCCTGGGCCACAGCCGGCGGTTCCCATACAGTATTGCTAACCGCAGAAACCGGAGTTGCAGAAATATTAATTACCGCCGAAAACGCTTGGGTTCTCACCGATGAAATCGAAGCTCAACGCTTGCAGGACGAGGAATTGCCAGCCAACTTTCAAATGCACATCTATCCTTGGGCTGATGTTGCACAGCGCGAAGCTTTTGTCAAAGAAATTACTGGTGGCGGTAACGTTATGAGCGATCGGCCAAATTCCCAAGAAATGCCAATAATCGCATCTTTACAGTCTCGCAAACAGACAATGATGTCAAGCGAATTAGAGCGATACCGGCGAGTCGGGCGTTTAGCCAGCGAAGCGATGACAGAGGTACTTTCCGCAGCCAAACCAACATGGACAGAATATCAGCTAGCCGGAGCCGGTGCAGAGGCTTTGTGGGCGAGAGGTTTGCATCCAGCACTTACCTTAGTTGCTGGAGAAAGGCGTTTGCCACTGTACCGCCACGCCACAGCAACCGCCGAACAAATTGGACGACAAGCAATGTTAGTATTTTGCGCGAGGGGAGGGGGTTTGTATGCAAATTTAACTAGATTTGTCTGTTTCGATTTTCTTGGGGAAAAGTATTCAGAGTTGCACCGACAAGTCAGAGAAATTGAAGCAGCGGCGCTAAATTTTTGCCGACCGGGAGTAACGCTGAATGCGGTTTATGATACGCTTAAAACTGCTTACGAAGAACACGGATATCCTCAAGCAATTGCGGAACATCATCAAGGCGGAACTACTGGATATTTGGCGCGGGAAATTGTGGCGAATCCGGCAACTTCAGATATTTTGGCAGAAAATATGGCTGTGGCTTGGAATCCGAGTTTGTCGGGAGCCAAAATTGAGGATACATTTGTAATTCACAGCGATGGAACGTTGGAAAATTTGACTTTCGATCCGAATTGGCCGAGTGTAGAAGTAGCGGGAAGGTTGCGCCCTGTGCCGCTGGAAATATAGGACGATCGACCTTAGTCAATTTAACTTATCGCTTTAGAGAAAAAAAGTACACTACCCTACAAAACGAATTAAATTGAGTTCGGATCGCCGTACTTAATGTTTTGTTACATACTTAGGATTTTTCCCACCGACTTACTTAAGCAAAAACGCTGCCACATAAGGGTTTCCCGAACTTGTAGTCATGTAAAAGATTTTTCAAAACCTGCAAAGTCTCACTCCGTATTGGTTTGGATCGGAACGATAGCAGCAGGCGGCGGAAGTTCGGCTCACTCTACCCCACAGCCCTGTCTTTTAGTCTGCAGTTTCTAATTCCTCTAATTCTTGCGTAGACTGCCATCCAGCTTGCCAGAGCGATCGGTCTTTGAGCTGTGCGGCGTTCAGCCAAAAACGCACATTTGGATCGCAAGCCGCCACCATTTCTGCAAATACCCATTTACCTTCGTTTTTTCGGTTGACCACTTGAAAGTGTCGCCACCCCCAAGTTTTTTGGTGTGAAGTCCATCGGGAACCAACTAAATAAGGAAATTTTTGTTTTTTGCTCACAGTATTTTTGTGGAAAAATATATTAGAAAGCAAGTGAATTGTAATATAGCCATCCTAAATCCTTTGTGTAATTCTTGTAGGGGCAAAACCCACGCCCGGTTGCCCCCATGAGGCCGGGGTAGGCAAAGAAAGGCACTATCCCTACCTCTTTGTACGACTCCTGCAAGGATTGCTATAACTCGTTCTGTTTGATGATATTAATTCCCTATCAAAGCTCGTCAAATCCTCTCCCCTTCTCTCGAACATAACAAATAATATACAGGCGCTGCAGCTTACATGAGAGTTCACCTAAACTCTATCTGCAAGTAGATGCGTTTATTGTAACTTGCAGCCGTTTCGCATCGAGAGTCAAAAGTAAGGGCAGTTCAATGACTGCCCCTGTAATTAGTTATACCTATTGAATAGGATAATTTTTCAGGCGATCCACAAATAGCCTATTTATCCAATACGAGCTACATCGTGAATCTCAAATCTAAAAGCAAATAACCCAGGTTATAGTTGTGCACAATAATCCGTTCTGTGAAACTTAGTCAAATCTACTTTTAGAGCAGGTTTGACGTTCACTTCCTGCTTCTACCAAGGCGGTCGGCCGCTTCTTGTCCACAGGCGTGTTTTTGAGCCCAACTTTCCCTACAAACATTTTTTCAATCTTGATCGTGTTTCATTGATCCTGTACAGCTCAATAAAAACGCACTTTTAGGTAAGATTGACTAATTTCTTTGATTCTGTCGCTACCTCTTGATTACTTCCCTGTTAAGGCTTTTGGCCGGATAAGTCCAGAGGAAGTTGGGGAAGCCGGAGGCGAACCGCATTTGTTTGCAGCCAAAGAGTGATGGCGTGCTTCCGTTGCGGAGTCACGTACTCTCCGGGTCGGATCACGCCAGCACAGACGCCGATGTTTTTAATAAGGGTTTCTCGCTCCGATGAACTTGCACCCTGTAGCAACCTGACTTGGGCTTTGATAAAATCCACGTTCATAGCTGAAAGTAAAAGTAAGTAAAGAACTCAGTTAAATAGCGATGCTTTGATTCCGATTGTAACTCTAAAACCACTTGGTATGAATCAAATTGATTCAACATCCCCATCCTGGGGATCGGGGGGTCTAGAGCTAGCCAACTTTATTTACTTTATCTGTTTTTGCTAGCAAAAGTGTCACTATGCTAGCAGTTTTGGCAGAATTCTTTATAGTTAAGAACTGTTACAAATTTGGCTCGATTTCCACAATACGGCAGAGTTTAGTGCTAACGCTACTTTCCTGAACTCAAAAAGTTCAGCATTGTCTCCAACTCCTTGCCTTGCTAGGTTTTAGACTCCCGGATTGGGAAGCGATCGCTCAAGGAATATTCCTCTTCGATCGCCCCTCTTAACACCCGGACACTGCCACATCACCCTATTGATTTAGATCGTCCCCTAGACTTGGCTGTGGACTATAACTTCAGGCATACGTGTTGTTACCGGGGCTACAATAAGCGAGCAAGTTTTTATTCTTGTTTCTCAAGGAAATATTTTTAGGATTTTCTTGCAAAGCCCTTATTTGTGTTAATTAAGGCAGCTTTGTGATCTCCGGGCCAACGAAGACTCCCAGCTTGTGAACCCAGATATTTAGTGCTGTGTGGCGGTGAATCTGTTTCCTGAATTCATTGGGGGCGATCGCTCCGACGCGAGAATTGCCAGTAACGGCTCATTTTGTATAATTCATAACAGAGCGCTCACTGCTAATAATTTAAAAACAGCACAAGTTTAAACAGTCTTCCATCCGTCGATTGCTCCTAATAGCCCACAAAGAGGAATCCAAAAAAATAACTCTGCCTACCCGATTTTTCAAGGCGATTTTGCCTTAGCCCTTGCCTTAGATAGCAATTTGATATAGCCCTATTTGGTGGACACTCAAGTTGTTAAAATTAACTATAGATTAAGCTGATAAGCCTACGTGATAAAATACAAAACTCAACTCTTTTAATTTGCCATTCTAATTAACTCATTTAGGACTTGTTCATCATAAAAAAATATATTTACAGCAATCCTTATTGTTAAAAAAACTCATTTTTGAAGGTGGAGGCGCCGGCTTAGGGAACTCTGAACGTTAATTAAAGATATGGTAGTGATAAATATGTAGTGATTAGATATTCATTTGCTCAAAACATAGTTGTAATGATGAATAAAATACCAAATAG